>JAGQQZ010000651.1 GCA_020425915.1 Planctomycetota bacterium
ACCGACCGGACGTGCAGCAGCGCGTGTTCGACTTCCTCGGGATCTCCAAGGAGGAGCAGGAACTGAAGTTCGGCTTCCTGACCAACGCGTTCCGGTTCGGCGCGCCGCCGCACGGCGGCATCGCGCTCGGCCTCGACCGTCTGATCACCCTCGCGCTCGGCGTCGACTCGATCCGCGACGCGATCGCGTTCCCGAAGACGACGACCGCGCAGGACATCATGTGCAACGCCCCGAGCGACGTCGCCCCCGAGCAACTCGCCGACCTGCACATCCTGACGCAGAAGCCGAAGGCCAAGGCATGAAGCGGCTCGTGCTGCTCGCCTTGCTCGCCGCGTGCAGCAGCGCACCGGACATTCCCGAAGGCGCCGGCAACGGCTTGACCGTGCTGAGCGACCGACCGGCGGGTGTCGTCGCGATCGAGGCGCCGACCTGGAGCGTCGGCGACGTGCTCGAGTTCGAACTCGGCGGCAAGGATCGCGTCTCGCTCCGCGTCGAGTCCGGACCCGACGACGCCACGATGGCCCTCGTCGATGATGCCAACGGTCTGGTGCAATTGTTCGACCGCGGACTCGGTCGACAGGCCGAGATGTTCCCGAACGTCGACGGCGCGATCCGCGTGCTCGAACCAGCCGACGTGCAGTGCGCCTGGCCGCTCTGGGTCGGCAAGCGTTGGCGGTCCCACTTCATGCTCAAGGCTCCCGAACAGGCCGTCGCCGTCGTAGCCGAGTACCACTGCGACGCGCGCGAGACGATCGAAGTCCCCGCCGGCAGTTTCGACTGCTACCGCATCTGGCGCACCGCGCATGCGGCCGACGACGCCGAGAGCGAACGCGTCACCTCGGTCGCCTGGTACGCCCCGGAAGTCGGCTACTTCGTTCGCCGCCTCGCCGAGGGCGTGCTGACCGAGTTGGCCGAGCGTCGACACGTCGACGACTGAGTCGGATTCGCCCCGCTGGGCGGATCCGTGTCGGTCCGATCCTCCGTACACAGAAACGCGGCACCCGCCGAAGCGGGCGCCGCGTCTCCATCGGTCGGTTCCGAACCTCAGCTGCCGCTGATGTGCAGGAACTTGCCGTCGCCGAGCAGGCTGCCCATCGTGCGCTTGGCCGGGACATCGGCGTGGTCGAAGCCCGTGCCGCCGTCACCAGCGAACGCGTCCTTGATCCAGAACGTGTAGGCGTCGGTGACGAAGAAGTCGCCGATCTGCGCGCCGAAGCGAGCGAACGGAATGACCGGAATGATGTGGAGGACCGCGTTGATCCACGGCTGGTTCACGTAGACCTCACGATCCCAGTCATCGACCGTGCGCGCCAGCTGGTGCGGGCCGGAGTAACAACTGGTCATCGTCAGGCTGCCGAGGAGCGCCACTGCCAAAGCGAAACGTCGCATCATGTTTCCTGTTGTTGGTTGTGTTGTGCGGCAAGCTGATTCCCCACCGCTGGATTCAGGGAGACTACCGATCTTGCGGGCCTACGCAACGCGAATCACCCGGATCACGGCAGCAGAAACGCTGATTCGACCGGCCTGAGAACTCGCTTGAAGTGGAGCGGTCGACGTAGTCCGTCGGGTCCGGGTGCGGGTCGCGTGCGCGCCAGCCACTCCTCGAACACCGCCATCGACTTGTTGGTGTCGACGACGGTGTCACCGTACCGAGCGTCGGCTCCGGCCTTCGTCACCCGGACCTTCTGGTGCCAGCAGTGCATGCCGGACACGGGATCGGGCTGCACCGGGAAGGTGAAGTTCTGGTGCACCCCGCCTTCACGCCACCAGACTCGCTTGCTGTCCGGGTCGTCGCTCTCGAACGCGTGCACGCTGCCGGTGCGGGCGATCCGGTAGACCCCGTCCCCGGACTCGACGATGTCGGACTCGTGCTGCTGCCACCGGTTCACGCCCTGCGGCTCGCCACGTTGGCGGAACCGTCCGAGGTGGTGGCTGCACGCGACGACGCCCGGCCGCACACCATCGGTGACCCACGCCTTGTTGACGTAGTGGCCGATCCGCGTCTCGACCTTGACGAGGTCTCCGGTGCGGACGCCCATGCGCCGCGCGTCGCTCGGGTGGATCCAGACCGGGTTCGTGTTCGACAACTCGGTCAGCCACTTCGAGTTCGCCGAGCGCGTATGGATCAAGGTCGGCAACCGGAACGTCGAGTTCAGCACGAACTCCGAGCGGTCCCGATCGAGGACCTCTTCGCGCACGTGACTCGGCACGTAGCACGGATCGGCGAGCTCCGGCCACTTCCACTCGGCCATCGTCGACGACCAGATCTCGATCCGCTTGCTCGGCGTCGGGAAGCCGGCACACACGGTGCCGTCCTCGCGCACCACGCCCAGGACCTTGCCGTCCTTCTTGACGACGCGCTCGTCCTCGTCGTGCACGACATCGACCAAGGACTCGGGCGCCAGCGGCGCGGCGTGGCTGTCGTACACCTCGTCCTCGACGAGGAACGCGCCACGCTTCTGCATGTACTCGTACGGCGTCTCACCGACCGCGGCCGCGGCTTCGGGCAGACCCGGCACCGAGTTCTCGAAGATCCAGCGGTAGTACTCGTCGATCGTGACCCGTTCGCCGGGTCGGTAGGGGGACTCGAAGAACTCGCGGATCCCGAGCGAGCCATCCGGATCGATTCGCCAACTCAACGCGATCCAGAACTCGTCCTCCTCCCAGACCTCGCCCGGATTCGCCTCCCACGTCCACTCGAAGCGTTCGCCCTTGGCCTCGCGGTAGCGACGCAGGACCGGTTGGCGGAACCCGATCCACTTCGCCGCGTGCGTCTCCTGACTCATCAGGTCGTGACGCTCGGTCGCGACGCCCATCGGCAGCACGTAGTCGGCCCAGCGCGCGGTTTCGTTCCACACCGGCGTCAGCGCCGCGTGGCACCCGACCAGACTCTCGTCGCGCAGCGCCTCGATCCATACGAGGCCGTCGGGGTTGGTCCAGACCGGGTTGTAGACGCGAGTGAAGTAGGTATCCAGTCGACCGCGCCCCGACTTCAGCAGGTGCGGCAACAGGAACGAGAGTTCGTGGTGGCTGAGCGGCCACTCGCGCGGGTAGAGCAGCTCGCTCCACACCTGCTGCGGACCGCGCGCCGCGAACGGCTTCGCGACGAACTTGTTGTAGCCATTCGGATTGGTGCCGCCGACCGAGCCGACGGCGCCGACCAGCGTCGACACGAGTTGCAGGTTGCGCGCGACGCACCAGCCGCCTTCGTTCGCGCTGGCCGTGCTGCGCCAGACGTGCGCGCTGAACGCCGATCCGGCCGCGCCGATCTCGTGCGCGAGCGTGCGCACGACCTCCGCGTCGATCCCACACTCCTCGGCGACCGCCTCGGGCGTGACGTCCTCGTAGAGCGCGCGCAACCCGGACAGGAAGTCCTCGTACGATCCTCCGGCCGCGTCGTGCCCGCGCAGCCAGCCGCGCCAGTCGGCCCAGTCGCGCAGGAATGCATCGTCCTGCAACCCTTCGTCGAGGATGACCTTCGCGACGCCGAGCAGCAGGAACGCCTCGGTGCCCGGCCGCGGCGCGATCCAGTGATCCGCCATGCTCGCGGTGTTGGAGAGGCGGACGTCCATGACGGCGATCTTGGCGCCGTTCATCTTCGCTTCCTGGATCCGTTGGGCGTGCGGGTTGAAGTAGTGCCCGGTCTCGAGGTGGGCCGAGATCAGCAGGATGAACTTGGCGTTCGCGTAGTCCGGCGACGGCCGGTCGTGGCCGGTCATCAGCGAGTAGCCGAGCCGGGCCGAGGCCGAGCACACGTTGGTGTGGCTGTTGTGTCCGTCGACGCCCCACGCCTGCAGGATCCGATCCATGTAGCCATCGGCGCCCGGACGACCGATGTGGTACATGACCTCGGTCAACCGGCCTTCCTGGATCGCGGTGCGGATCCGGCCGGCGAGGTCGTCGAGGACCTGGTCCCAGGTGACCCGTTCGAACTCACCGCTGCCGCGCGGACCCTTCCGCTTCATCGGGTAGAGGATGCGGTCGGGGTCGTTGACCTGGTTGATCGTCGCCGGCCCCTTCGCGCAGTTCCGGCCGCGCGAACCGGGGTGGTAGGGGTTGCCTTCGACCTTGCGGACGCGGCCGTCGGCGTGGTCGACGTAGGCGACCAGCCCGCAGGCCGCTTCGCAGTTGAAGCAGATCGTCGGGATCAGGGAATAGTGCTTCTCGACGCGGCGCGGCCACGCCTTGGCGTCGAGCTCGGTCCAGTCGCTCCACTTCTCGAACGGCGGGAAGCCCTCGAGCGGGGTGACGCGCATGCCGTCGCCGGCGGGTGGTTCGATCGTGGTCATGACAGCGGGGGGATCTGGGCCGCGCGGACGAACGCCTGCTCGTAGAGGAACAACGCGCCGAACGAGACGAGGGCGAGGACCACCGCGAGGAACGGCGCCGCCGCGGCGCCGCTCGCGGTCAACGCGAATCCGACGAGTGCCGCCAGCACCGAGCCGGCGAGTCCGATCGGGAATGCGCGCAGCTCGCCGTCGGCCGTCACCTTGATGCGCGGCAACAGACTCGCGGCCTGCTTGGCGTTCTCGGTCTCGTGCTCGGTGTGGAGTTCGCCGAAGGCGAGCAGGACGTGGACGACCGTGCCGACCAGCGCGAGCAACATCATCGTCGGTGCGCCTCCAGCCGAACACGCGAACGGCAACAGCGCGAAGCCGCCGCACATCAGCGCCTGCGCAGTCAGGTGCACGACCAGCCGCCGCGGCTGCTGCCACAGGTCGCGGCCCTCGCACTGCGCGAACAGGAACGCGGTGTAGACGGCGGTCGCCCAACCGAGCAGGGCGTTCGGCCACCGCAGCGCGTCGGCGAACTCCGTTTGGCCGGCAGCGCGCGCGATCAGGATCACGGTCGTCAGCCCGGAGAAGCCCATCAGCACGAAGCCGCCGCGGACCAGCCAGCTCTTCAGGTTCGGGCGGGTCAGGAGGCGGAAGAAGTACTGCGGCCGCTTCAGGTCGAGCACGAGCAACGCTGTCGTGATCGCCGTGAACAGCAACGCGACGACCTCCGGTGCCCATGCGCCCGCCGTGCCGGTGAAGCCGATGGTCGAGACGAACGGAGCGATCAGCGCCGCGCCGGCCGCGATTCCCTTCGTGACGAGGTACGCCGAGACCTTCGTGCCCCAGCGCACGTCGTGGTTGACGTCGAGCACGGTGCGCGCGTTCGGCGCGGTGTCGAACGCAGCCTGGCTCGGGTAGTCGGGCGCCGGCAAGCGCCGCTCACTCCAGATGTAGGTGTCGGGTTCCGCAGCCATGCCGGGGTGCAGCGAGACGGGATCGACGCCGAGGTAGTGGACGTTCGGACCCGTGCCTTGCTCGGGCCGCCGCACGACCGACCCGTCGAGCGCCGCGAGCTTGGCGATCTCGCTGTTCGGATCGTGCAGGTCGCCGGGGATGATCGCGCGTTCGGGGCAGACGACCACGCAGGCCGGCTCGAGGTTCTGCTCGACGCGGTGGGCGCAGTAGTGGCACTTCTCGGCCGCGCCCTTGTCCTCGTTGAGGTAGATCGCGTCGTAGGGGCACGCCTGCATGCACGCCTTGCAGCCGATGCAGGCGTCGCGGTCCAGGTCGACGATCCCGTCGTCGCGCTTCTCCAGCGCGTTGACCGGACAGATCGTGACGCACGGGGCGTTCGTGCAGTGGTTGCAGCGCAGCACCGCGAAGTGGCGCTTCACGGCAGGGAACTCGCCGATCTCGGTGTACTTGACCCAGGTGCGGAAGTCGCCGACCGGGACGTCGTTCTCCGACTTGCAGGCGACCGTGCAGGCGTGGCAGCCGATGCACTTCCGGTGGTCGAGGACGAAGCCGTATTGCATGGACGCGCGAGGTTACGGAGGTGGCGGGGGAAGTGCGATGGGAAACGGGTGCGGCGCGTGCCGTGTTCGGCGGTCGGTCGTCGGTGCGTGCTGGCTCTCGAGCGCTTCGGCTCGGAAGCGGAGCGAGGGCGTCAGCCTCGTCCGCCCCCTTCGCCATCGCGTCGGTCGGATCGCCTGCGGCGACCGACGCGAT
>JAGQQZ010000652.1 GCA_020425915.1 Planctomycetota bacterium
ACCGTGAACTGCTGCGGGAACGCCGCACCGCTGAGGTCGAACGGACCGTCACCAGCCGTGCCGATCACCGGATAGCCGCTGCCGAACGAGCCGAACGTGTCCGGATGCTCGTCGAGCCGCGCGGCGAAGTCGAAGCCGTAGCCGGTCGCCGCCTGCATGCGCAGGCGTCCCGACGGGTCGACGGTCGCCGACAGGTTCGGAATCGCGCTGAGCTGGCTCGCGAGGTCGTTGAGCGTCATCGTGTTCGGATCGATGTCGATCCGCGTCCGCGTCAGGTCGCCCGACGCGCGATTCGTCACGTTGACCCACAGTTGGCCCGCGCTGATGTCGAACGGCAGTCCGGTCTGGTTGAGCAGCTCGTCGCCGCGTTGGCCGTCGCCGTCGGTGTCCGCGACGCCGAGCGTCGACGTCAGCGTCTGGAACGGTCCGGACCCGGGGATCCCGGTCGTGTGCACGCGGTTGAACTCGAGCGCCAGGTTGCGCGCGATCCGGTCGAGCTGACTGATCAGGTTGGAGACGTCGGTCCCGGCGTTCGACAGCAGAGCGCCGAGCTTGCCGCTGCCGATGTCCACCGCCGAGCCGCCGGACGTGATCTGCGGGACCTGGCCCGAAGTCGCGCGCACCGAGAGCGGGCTGGTCCGGGTGCCGGAGACCAGGAGGTGACCGCCGACCAGGATGTCGAGCACGCCGGACTCCCGTTCGATCGTGCGGACGTTGGCGATCTCGGAGATCTCCTGCGCGAGCATGTCGCGCTGGTCACGGACGTCGTTCGCGGTCGATCCCATCGCCTCGATCGAGCCGACCTGGCCGTTGAGGTTGGCGATCTGCTGGGCCTTCTCGTTGAGCTCGGCGACGAGCGCGCCCGCTTCGTCGAACGAGTTGTTGCCCATCTGGCTGAGCCGCTGGTGCAGCAGGTTCATCGAGTCGGCGAGCGTCGCCGCGGACTGCACGGCGCCGCCGCGCAGCGAACGGTCCGAAGGATCGGTCTGCAGCTTGCCGACCGAACCGAACAACGACGCGAGATCCTCGCTCAAGCCGGCGTCGGGCTCGCCGAAGATCCCTTCGACCTCACGCATCCGGTTGAACTCGAACTGCGTGCGCGCGACGAGACCGGACTGCAGGTTGAGTCGGGCGATCAGCGACGAGTCGACGACGCGACCGATGTTCGTGATGTCGACGCCGGTGCCCATCTGCAGTCCACCGGCGACGGTGAACGGCAACGCCGACGACAGCGTGACGCGCTGGCGCGAGAAGCCGGGAGTGTTCGCGTTGGACACGTTGTGTCCAGCGGTCTGGATCCCGAGGCGTGCGGCGGTGAGTGCTTTCAAGCCTGCGCCGAGTCCGAATCCGTAGGTCATGGTCTCTTCCCCTCTTCAGGTGTGCTCACACCGTGCCGCTGATCAGGTTGCCACTCGTGACCGCGGCGCCCTTCGAGCGGGCGTTGCGGTCGTAGCCACCGGCAGCTTGGTTCTTGACGATGCCACACAGGTCCTGGACGAACCCTTCGTGGCACGCGCGCGAGAAGTCGAGCAGGCGTTGGCCGACCCGGCTCTCGACTTGGATCTGCTTGGCCGTCGCGGCGATCGCGTCGGCGGCTCGTTGCATCCGCGGCTGCATCGCACGCGGTGCACGACGGATGAGCTCGCGCAGCTTGCTGTCGCGAGCGAGTCCCAACGATTCGGCGAGGTCGGCCGCGAGGCGGCAGCGAACGGAGTCGCGCTCGCTTGCCTGGCGTTGCAGCCGCTCGAGCGAGCTCATCGAGGTCTCGATCGTGCTCGGTCTGGCCGACACGAACGACATCCGCCGGGCGCGCATGTCCGCGATCAGCTCGCGGAGCGTCACGTCCTGCGCCTCGAGGGCCGCGGTCAATTCGACGAACAGGTCACGCGACGGCATCGATCGTCTCCTTCCGGGGTGCGGGCTGCTCGATCTGGTGGAGCTTGTCGAGCTGACGGACGATCGCGTCGGCGACGCCGACGCGGCCCGAGCTCGCGAGGTGCTCCGACATGTGCGAGTCGAACCAATCCGAGTAGGTC
>JAGQQZ010000653.1 GCA_020425915.1 Planctomycetota bacterium
ATCTCGTAGAGCATCACGCCGAGCGCATAGATGTCACTGCGGGCGTCGCCCTTCCGCTTCAGGAGTTCGGGCGCCATGTAGAACGGCGTTCCGCGGCCCATCGACAGCGTGTTGCGCGAGTCGGTGACCAGCTTCGAGAGTCCGTAGTCGCCGATCCGCGCGACGTCGCCCTTGAGGTAGACGTTCGCGGGCTTGATGTCGAAGTGGACGAGGGAGTGTTCGTGGAGCGCCTGCACGCCGCGCGCGATCTGTTGGAACAGCGCGAGTGCCTGTTCGCGGTCCAACTCGCCGGCGTCGATCCGACGGCGCAACGTGTCGTCGCCGGCGAACGCCATGACGATGTAGGGAATGCCGTCGACGTCGCCCATGTCCTCGATCGACACGAGGTTCGGGTGGTCGATCTGCGCGAAGTAGCGGACCGCGTCGAGTTCGCGCATGACCGCGTCGCGGATCTCCTCCGTGTCGACCTTGAGGAACTTGATCGCGTACGGCTTGCCGATCGACTCCTTCGTGGCCTTGAACACGATCCCGAACGCACCCGAACCGAGCTGCACTTGGATCTCGAAACCGGGGATGTATCCGGGCTTGCGATAGTCGCGATAGAACGACTCCCACTGGATCGGGCGAGGGCTCGGTCGAGGTTCGGGTTGGGCCATGGGTCGTCCAGAGCGTGAGACGGAGAACGATCCAGGCTACGGGCGCTCGCGACGGAGATTGCCAGATTTTCGATTCGGCCGTCGCTCGGGTCAGAGCGGCGGGAACACGTGGTGCCCGTCCTCGCCGAGTTCGAGCGCCGAATCGCCGAGCACGGCGTCGAGGGGGAGGTCGCCGTAGAGGTGCGGGAACAAGTCCCCGCCGCGGGAGGGTTCCCAGCGGAGTGCAGAACCGAGCGCGTGGGCGTCGACGCGGAGCAGGACCAGATCGCGTTCGCCGGCGCGATGACGGCGTGCGCTCTCGACGATCTGGTCCGCGGTCGAGAAGTGCAGGAACCCATCGGCCCGATCCTGGGCCGAGCCGGTGTAGACCTCTCGATCCTGGGCAGCCCGCCAGTCGTGCTCGCGGGCCAGGTGAAAGACGACGCTCGGGTGTTCGTTCATGGGAAAGCGTGCGGGTAGCTTGTAACACAGGGCGCATGACAGCCGACGGATTCGCCGCATTCGCCGCGGAGTGGACCCCACGGGTCGAGGCGACGCTCGAATCGCTCGTGCCGCCCGCCGGTGAGTCGCCGACGGACCTGCACCGGGCGATGCGTCACGCACTGTTCCCCGGTGGCAAGCGCCTGCGTCCGCTGCTCGCCTTGCTCGCGGCGAGGGTCACCGGCGGTGATCCCGAGCGAGCGCTACGGCCGGGGGCCGCGCTCGAGTTGTTGCACACCTACAGCCTGGTCCACGACGACCTGCCGTGTATGGACGACGACGACCTTCGGCGTGGTCGACCGACCTGCCACAAGGTGTTCGGAGACGCGGTCGCCGTCCTCGCGGGCGATGCGCTGTTGACGCTCGCGTTCGAGATCGTGGCGGAGGCCGGTGCCGAAGCGGTGCGATGTCTGGCCGCGGCGGCAGGATCACGTGGGATGGTCGGCGGTCAGGCGGCGGACCTGGCGGCCGAGGGCAGCTTGGCGACGGCGACGCTCGACGGCCTGCAGTCGATCCATGATCGCAAGACCGGGGCCCTGATCGTCGCGAGTCTCGAGGTCGGTGCGATCGCCGGCGGCGCGACCTTCGACCGGGAGGGACTCCGCGGTTACGGCGAGCGCATCGGTCGGGCGTTCCAGATCGCGGACGACTGCCTCGATGTCACGGGGACGGCCGAGGAGATCGGCAAGCCGCCCGGTTCGGACGTCGGTCGGGACAAGCTGACGTACCCGGCCCTGATCGGCCTCGAGGCCGCGCAGCAGCTCGCGCGCGACCTGGCGAACGAGGCCGCGGAGCTGGCGCCACGGGTCGTCGGGACGGCCGGCGGGGCGGTTACACTGGACGCCGGCCGTAAGCTGCTGCAAGATCTGGCTTCGCGTGTCGCCACCCGGAGCTCCTGACTCCCCCGTGAATTCCAAACAGAAGCCGTCGACTCCCCTGTTGGACCGGATCTCCGGCCCGGACGATCTCAAGAAGCTCGAGCTGAGCGACCTGCCGATGCTCGCGGCCGAGCTGCGTGAGACGATCCAGGACACCGTGCAGTGGACCGGAGGTCACCTCGGTTCGGGCATGGGCGTCGTCGAGCTGTCGATCGCGTTGCACTACGTGTTCGACTTCGCGCACGATCGGCTGATCTTCGACGTCGGCCACCAGGCCTATCCGCACAAGCTGCTGACCGGCCGCAAGGACCGGTTCCACACGCTCCGTCAGCTCGGCGGGATCTCCGGCTTCACGAATCGCTTCGAGTCGATCTACGACGTGTACACGATGGGCCACGCCGGGACCGCGACCTCGGCGGCGCTCGGCATCGCGCTGGGAGACCATCTCCGCGACCGTGAACGCTACATCGTGTCGGTGGTCGGTGACGCTTCGATGGGGGCAGGCATCGCGTTCGAGGCGCTCAACCACGCCGGCTCGCTCGAGGACACGCGCATGCTCGTGATCCTCAACGACAACCGCTGGTCGATCGCGAAGACGATCGGCGCGTTGTCGCGCTACCTCGACCGCGTCCGCAGCGGTCCGCTCTACAACCGCGCGAAGGAGAACCTGCACCAGTTGCTGCAGGCGATTCCCGTCGTCGGCAAGGACCTCGACGAGAAGTTCGACCACGCGCTGGACCACGTGCGCAAACTGGTGGTCCCGGGTCACTTGTTCGAAGAGCTGGGCCTGAACTACTTCGGTCCGATCGACGGCCACGACACCGGCGAACTCGTCGACTACCTCGAACGAGTCAAGGACCTCGACGGCGTGACACTGCTGCACGTCCGGACGAACAAGGGGCACGGTGTGCCTGGTTCCGAGGAGAAGTACGACCGCAACCACGCGGCCAAGCCCAAGCCGCGCCCGAGTTCGACCAAGTCCGAACCGTGTGTCGTCCCGGCCAAGCAACCATCGAAGTCCAAGGCTTGGACCTCGTGGTTCGCCGAAGGCGTCGAGGAGCTCGCGGAGCGCGATGAGCGCGTCTGCGCGCTGACCGCCGCGATGCCGGACGGCACCGGTCTGATGCAGTTCGCGGAGCGGTTCCCGGAACGGTTCTTCGACGCCGGCATCGCCGAGCAGCACTGCGTCGGTCTCGCCTCCGGTCTCGCGACGGCCGGATTGCGACCGGTGACCGCGATCTACTCCACGTTCCTCCAACGCGCCTACGACATCCTGTTCCAGGAGGTCGTCGTGCAGGACTTGCCGGTGGTGTTCGCGATCGACCGGGCGGGTTTCGTCGGCGAGGACGGTATCTCGCACCACGGCCTGTTCGACATCGCCTACCTGCGCACGTTCCCGCGCATGA
>JAGQQZ010000654.1 GCA_020425915.1 Planctomycetota bacterium
CCCCCGCTCCCGCGCTGGAACGCGAGCTGCGGCGCGACGAGCGTCGTGTTGCCCGTCACCCACGCCGCCATCGCGGTCGCGGTGCCGGGCGCGAGCCCGCCCCGCCGACCGGCCAGCATGTAGTCGTCGAGCTCGTTCGCGTTGCGCCCGAGCAGCCAGCCGAGGAACACCCACAGCACGCTGAACCCAGCGAGCAGCGCACCGGCCAGCCACGGATCGAGGATCGCATCCATCAGGCCCCGACCTCCTGCTCGCGCGCCACGTCGGTCGCGCGCGCGCGCCGATGTCCGACGAGCACGACGCCGGCCGTGGCGACGAACACGACCGCGCCGACCGCGAACAAACCCAGCGCGAGACCGAGCGGATGGTGCGCGACCACTCGCTCCACGGGTGCGCTGAACTCTCCGCGGGATCCGTCGGCGCCGACCGCCCGGACGCGATAGCGGTATCGACCGTCATCGCGACCGCTCAACGACGTGGCCAGGTGTCCGCCGACGTCGAGAACCATCGGCGCGTCGTCGTCGTGGAGCTCTTCCAACTCGAAGCGGGCGCCACGCGCGCGCAATTCGGACTCGTCGAGGTCACCCACCGACCACTCGAGGACCAGCGTCCCATCGGTCGAAGGACCCGGCGGAGGCGACGGCTGTTCCATCCGCGGCCGCGGCAGGTCGCCCTGCGCCGCGAGTGGCAACGCGAGGAGGCTCGCGACGAACCATGCCATCCCTGCAAGCACGGCGCGGCCGGCGAAGCCGCGTACGGTGGTTCCACCCATCGACGTCCCCCTTCCGATCAGGCCAAACGCCCAGGTGGGCACGCCGCCGGCCCCGACTCCGGAGCTTCGCGCGGATCCACCGAGATCACGCGTTCGATCGGCGAGACGAGGATCAAGCCGTCGAAGTCGTGATCCGTCGCGCCGGTGCGCTGCAGGATCTCGACCGCGCGGTCGACGCGATGGTTCTCGACGACGAGGACCAGCTGCACGCGAGGCATGACGTCGACCTCGTACTCCTGCCCCTGGACGATCTCGGTGTAGGCCTCGGTCGGCCGACACTCCTCGGCCTCCTTGACCCGGATCACGTCGAAGCGCGCGTCGGCGAGCGCGACGCGGACATCGGGGAGGCGGAACGGCTTGAGGTACGCTTCGATCTTCTTCATCGAACTCGCGAGGCGCAACGCGTGCGAAACGGCGCGCGCCGGAGGGAAGCGGGAAAGCGCGGCGGGAAGCAAAACGCATGCCGCGCCTCGACCCGCCTCCGACCGCGCTCGACACGTTCCGCTCGCTCGACGCGCGATGCGAATCGGAAGCAAGCCATCCGACCGGAGCGGTTGCATCGCATCCGATTCCGCGGACGCCACGGTCCCTCGCCGGGCGATGCGAGGACTCGGCGTTCCGCCCACATGGCCATCCCGATGACGATCACACGACGGACGATCCGAACGTCACGGCCCGGGCTGGACATCGGAAGCCGGGGGGCCGATGGTGCAGGAAGCATGGCTTCTCGTTCCGAGCGCGACACCCCGCGCCGCGTGTCCCTCGCACTGCCCGACGGTCCGCTGCGCCGCAAACTGTTGGACGTGCTCGAGGGGACCGATGTCGACGTCGAACTCCTCGACGAGTCCAGCTCGATCCAGGCGTCGATCCAGCAGGATCCCTCCCACAACGGTGTCATCGTCGTGCACACCGACGATCTCGACGAAGCCCAACTCGACGCCCTCGTCGAGGCCGGCGAGGACCAGCGTTTCGCGGTCATCGGCGAGGACGATCCCGGCCGCCGCGCTCGCCTGATCGCCGCCGGCGCCAGCCAGGTGCTGAGCGGCGAAGACCGCCCTGGCGAACTCGGAGAAGCGCTCGAGGCACTCGCGGACCAACCGTCCGGCATGGCTCGCGGGCCGGAGATCCGCGGCAGCGAAGCGAGCCCGAGCCTGGCCGATTTCCTGACCCGAAGTCCTCGGATGCGCGCCTTCGTCGACATCGTTCGACGGGTCGTCGACGTCGACACGTCGCTGTTGATCACCGGCCCGACCGGAGTCGGCAAGGAACGTCTGGCCCGCGCGATCCACGCCGAGGGGCCGCGCAGCGACCAGCCGTTCGTCGCGGTCAACTGCGGTGCGCTCCCCGAGTCGTTGCTCGAGTCCGAGTTGTTCGGCCACGAGAAGGGCGCGTTCACCGGCGCCGACCGGGCACGCAAGGGTCAGTTCGAGCTGGCGTCCGGCGGGATCATCTTCCTCGACGAGATCGGGGAGATGCCGACGCACTTGCAGGTCAAGCTCCTGACCGTCCTGCAGCGGCACGAGGTCACACCGATCGGCGGCCAGCAGCCGATCGCGGTCGACGTACGCGTCATCGCCGCGACCAACCGAGATCTCCACGCCGAGGTCGAGCGCGGCAAGTTCCGCGAGGACCTGTTCTATCGCCTCAACGTGCTGCCGCTGGAGATCCCCGCGCTGTCGACCAGGCCGGACGACATCGTCGACCTCGCCGGCCGGTTCATCGCACACTTCCGCGAGGCGATGCCCGAGTCGCGCGTCGAGAGCATCTCGGACGATGCCGTCGGAGCGCTGATGCGCTACGCGTGGCCCGGCAACATTCGCGAACTGATCAACGTCATCGAACGCGCCATGGTACTCGGACGGACGCGGGCGATCGGTCTCGCGGACCTCCCGCCCGCAATCCGCGGAACGCCGGACACGACGACCGACGACGTCCCGACGACGGTCGACACGAGCCGCGACTAC
>JAGQQZ010000655.1 GCA_020425915.1 Planctomycetota bacterium
GATCTCGTAGGGCAGTTCTTCGCGCCGGGAATCCAAGCCGGCGTGGAAATCGATGACGCCGTTGATCCCCTCGCAGACGGCGTGCGGTTCGGCGACGGTGAATCCACACTCGCGGAGGTAGGCACGACGTTCGGTGTGCGAAGCCTGATCGAGCCCGTCGGCGCGCCCCGTCCCGAAGCACAGGAACTCGAGCGGACGGCGCGCGACGATCCTCGGGTCGAGCAGTTTCAGCGTCCCGGCGACCGTGTTGCGCGCGTTTCGGAACGGCGTGTCGCTCGTCGCCTCGCTCTCGGCCTGCAGGCGCGCGAACGCATCGCGCGACATGATCACTTCGCCGCGGATCTCGACGCGTCGCGGTGGACTCGAATCCTCGAGCTGCAGCGGCAGGTTCCGGATCGTGCGGAGGTTCTGGGTGATGTCCTCACCGGTCCTGCCATCGCCGCGCGAGAGACCGAGGACCAGCGCACCGTCCTCGTAGAGGAGGTTCGCGCTCACGCCGTCGAGCTTCGGCTCGCAGACCCAGCGAAACGTCTCCCCGTCGTCGAGTCCGAGGAACTTCCGTGCACGCTCGTCGAACTCCCGCACCTCGTCGATGCTCGTCAGCGAGTCGAGCGACAACATCGGCGACAGGTGGTCGGCCTTGGCGAACGACGTGCCCTTGGGCAGCGGCGACCCGACTCGCATCGTCGGCGAATCCGGCGTCGTGAGCTCGGGGTGCTCGCGTTCGATCGCCTGGAGCTCCGCGAAGAGCTCGTCGTACTCCGAGTCGCTGATGTCGGAGGTTCCCTCCTCGTAGTACAGACGGGACGCGCGTTCGAGCTTCTCGCGCAGTTCACGCACACGAGCTTCCACGGTCCGACCCATCGCGGGCATCTGTACGGGGCCACGTTCGACAAGTCCACCGGCGGAACCGGTCAGAACGGGATCGTGTCGGTCTTGCCTGAATCGTCCTCGATGCGGCGATAGCCCGCGTAGGGGACTTCGTTGCGCCGCACGGTGGTGCCGGAGTCGGGGTGCTCGTACTCCGACGGCCGCACTTCGACGAACGCCTCGCGTCCCTCGAGGTCGCTCGGCTCGACCTCGACCGATCCGCGGTTCGGCAGACCGAGCGCGCCCAGGACCGCGCGGACGCGGCTCATCCCACGCTGGGAGAAGACCAGGTTGTCCCAGGCGGCGTGCCGACCGGTGAATTCGCCCTCGGCGACGATCAGCTTGAACGACCACCGCTCGTCGCCGGCGCGCGTGGCACCGGTTTGGACTTCGGCGATCTTGCAAACGTAGGTTCCAGCCGGCACGGTGACGTAGTCGGCCACGTCGGCCACGGTATCGAAGTCGAGTTTCACGGTTCTTCCTGCTTGGACTGAGTTCACCGTGTAGTGGCCCGCAGGTCGGTTCGGTGACGGCGACGAGCGTAGATTCCTCAAACTTCGTGCAACCCGCGGACCGAGACTTCATGCGGCTCGCGCGCGAGCACTACGAGAACTTCCCGGTCGGGTCGTGGCTCGTGCCGCGCGCGCAGCGGAAGCACATCCACCGGATCTACGCGTTCGCGCGCACGGCCGACGACATCGCGGAC
>JAGQQZ010000656.1 GCA_020425915.1 Planctomycetota bacterium
CTTCCTGTCGCGGCTGCGCGGAAGTCGCAAGGGCGACGCGGCGCGGTTCGCCGCCGTGCTCGGCCTCAATCGTTCGATCGCCAACGCCGCCGACCGCCGCAGCGTCCTGCAGCTCCTGCTCGACGAAGCCGTCGACCTCTTCCGCGCCGAGCGCGGGTTCCTGATCGAGTCGCTGCCGGACGGCGAGTTCGCCGTGACGTCGGCGCGGAACCTCGATCGTGAGGTCGTCAAGAATCCCGGCGCGAAGATCTCGACCACCGTCGTGCGTCGGTGTCTCGAGTCGCGCGACGGCGTGTTCGTCGAAGACGCTCAGAACGACCCGGACGAGGGGTTGAGCGGCTCGCAGAGCATCGCGGACATGCAATTGCGATCGGTGCTCTGCATCCCGTTGCTCGCCGCGGACCGTTGCTACGGGTGCCTGTATCTCGATCATCGATTCCACAGCTCCGTGTTCGGTGCCGACGACCTGCCGTGGGTCCAAGCGCTCGCCGACCAGGGCGCGATCGCGTTGCGGATGTACGAGTTGCTGCACGCGGAGGCCGAGCGCACCGCGGCGGCTGCGCGCGGAAGCGAGCAGCTGACCGATCGCCTCGTCGAAGTGGAGACCGAGCTGCAGCAGCGAGCGGCGGTGGATCTGGACCGCGGCAAGCTGGAGCACGAGTACCCGCGGATCGTCGGGCATGCTCCCGCGACGGTCCGGTTCCTCCAGACGCTCGACCGCGTCGCGGCCGTCGACCTGTCGGTGTTGCTGGTCGGGGAGAGCGGTTGTGGCAAGGAACTCGCCGCGCGTGCGATCCACGAGTACAGCCGTCGCGGCGACGCCCGCTTCGTGCCGGTCAACGTCGCCGCGGTCAGCCCGGCGGTGCTCGAGAGCGAACTGTTCGGTCACGTGCGCGGTGCCTACACCGGCGCCGAACGGGACCGCGAAGGCCTCGTTCGCCACGCAGCGGGGGGCGTCCTGTTCCTCGACGAGGTCACCGAGATGCCCCTCGACATGCAGGTGAAACTGCTGCGTTTCCTCGAGGACCACGTCGTTCGGCCGGTCGGCAGCGACGCGACCTACGACGTCGATCTGCGGGTCGTGGCGGCGACCAACCGCGATCCGTTCGAAGCGATCCAGGAAGGTGTGCTGCGCGAGGACCTCTACTACCGACTCGCGGCGCTGTCGATCACGGTGCCGCCACTCCGCGAACGGCTGACCGACATGCCGGTGCTCGTCGAGGCGTTCCTGCGCGAGGCCGCGGTGGAACGCGGTGCGCCAGCGCGCGCGGCGACGCCGGCGTTGGTCGACGCGCTGCGGCGGCGGGCCTGGCCGGGCAACGTCCGTCAGCTGCGCAACGAGGTGTTCCGGCTCGACGCGATGGCGGACGGCGATGAGATCGATCCGACGCTCGTGGCCGATGGCTCGGTCGGACACCCGGTGCGCCAGAGCCTCGTCCTGGCCGACCTCGAACAGTGGGCGATCGGCGAGGCATTGCGGGCGACCGGAGGCAACAAGGCGGAGGCGGCGCGCGTGCTCGGGATCAGCCGTCGTGCGCTCTACAACAAGCTCGCGCGCGGCGAATCCTGACCGCGGCTGTGCAATCCCTACACACTCGTGCGCCCGAGGTACGAGGGCTCGAGCTGCCGGCCGATCGTAATCTCGTTGCACGAAGCGAGTTCCGTTTTGGATACACCGTTGGCACGAAGTTTGGAAACGCGGGGGACGTGCAAGATTCGAGCACCCCTCGCCGCGTCCGCTTCCTCTCCTCTGTGCTCCCCATGGGGGCGGCGAGCTCCGATGGTGTTCTGATGACCGTTGCGCAATCTCCTCTGGGGTCCGGTGTGCCGGGCCCAGGCGGCGGAGTCCGGATCGCATTCCCTGCGCCGACTCCGCCGTCACCCTTCTTCCGAATTCGGATTGGAGGATCGTCCGCCGACGCCGTGTGAATGCACGTGAGACGGTTCGGCGGGCTCCTCGAGTCCACTGAGTTTTCTCCGACCCCGAAGGTGACTTTTTTCTGGGGCAGGCACGGTCGCCTTCGGGGTCTCCTATGTACGGTCGGGGTGTGGCGCACTACCTCACGCTCGACCAGGGCACGACGTCGAGTCGGGCGCTGGTGTTCGATGCGGTCGGCCGGGTCGTCGCGCTCGCGGCGCACGAGTTCGAGCAGCACTTCCCGGCGCCGGGACTCGTCGAACACGACCCGGGCGAGATCCTCGCGACCCAGCGGCGCGCGATGCTCGAGGCCTGGGAGGCTGCCGGCCGGCCGGCGATCGAGGCCGTCGGCATCACGAACCAGCGCGAGACCGTCGTCGTGTTCGACCGCCGGACCGGGGAGCCGATCCACCGCGCGATCGTGTGGCAGGACCGTCGCACGGCGGGGTGGCTGCGCCAGCACGCCGCGCAGGCGGCGCGGATCCGCGAGCGGACGGGGTTGCCGCTCGACCCGTACTTCTCGGCCTCGAAGATCGCCTGGATCCTGGACCACGTCAGCGGGGCCCGGGCGGCGGCGGAGCGCAGGGAGCTCGGCGCGGCGACGATCGATGCCTGGCTCGTCCATCGGCTGACCGGCGGTCGCGTGTTCGCGACCGAGCCGAGCAACGCGAGCCGGACACAGCTGTTCGACCTGCACGCGTTCGACTGGAGCGACGAGCTGTGTGACCTGTTCGGGGTGCCGCGCGCGATGTTGCCGGAGATCCGGGCTTCGGCCGGCGACTTCGGTGTCGTCGAGGGGCAGGACTGGCCGATCCGCGGTGTGCTCGGCGACCAGCAGGCGGCGTTGTTCGGTCACGCCGCGATCGAGTCGGGGGATTCGAAGTGCACCTACGGGACCGGCGCCTTCTTCCTGATCAACGCCGGATCGCACGTGCCGACGCCGCCTCGCGGGCTGCTCGGGACGGTTGCGTGGGACTGCGGCGGCAGCCCGACGTTCGCCGTCGAGGGCAGCGTCATGGTCGCCGGGGCGCTCGTGCAGTGGTTGCGTGACGGGCTCGGGATCATCGCGGACGCGCGCGAGATCGAGCAGCTTGCTCGCAGCGTGCCGAGCAGTGACGAGGTCGTCATCGTGCCCGCGTTCGCGGGCCTCGGAACGCCGCATTGGGACGCCGACGCGCGCGGGCTGATCATCGGCCTGACACGCGGCACGACGCGGGCGCATCTCGCGCGGGCTTCGCTCGAGGCCATGGCGTTGCAGGTCGACGAAGTCGTCCGCGCCGCGGCGGAGGCCGCGCCGATGCCGAGCGAGCTGCGCGTCGACGGTGGCGCGACCGAGAACGACCTGCTGCTCGAACTGCAGGCCGCGATCAGCGGCGTTCCCGTCGTGCGGCCGCACCACCTGGAGACGACCGCGCTCGGGGCCTGTCGCATGGCGATGCTCGGCGCCGGCGTCGCCGCGAGTGCGTCCGAGCTGCCGGAGCTACCACGACCCGATCGACGGGTGTCGCCGGACGAACTCGAGATCGATCGCGACGCGCTGCTCACGCGGTGGAGCGTGGCCGTCGAACGCTGCAAGGGATGGGCGGCGGTCGGCCGGTCGTAATTCCCGACCGGTCGTGTACAAAGGGACGTTCGGATGAAGCAAGAAGACGCACCACAAGGCGCCATCCTCGTCGAGGGACCGGACGGCAATCTGCCGGCGGTGACGGTCGAGGAACGGATCCCGTCCACGCTGTTCGTGTTCCCCCTGCGCGAGTCGGTCGCCTTCCCGAACCTGATGATGCCCGTGCTGCTCGACACCGAGCACGCGCGCGAGATCGTCGTCAAGGCCGAGCAGTCGCGATACCTGTTCATGCTGACGCAGAAGGATCCGACGCTCGAGCATCCGCAGCCGAAGGACTTCTACGAGGTCGGCGTCGTCGCGAAGATCCTCAAGACGTTGCGCCTCCCCGACGGCAACTCGTCGGTCATGGTGCAGGGGATCCACCGCGCGCGGATCGCCCGCGTCGTGCGCACTGATCCGTTCTTCGTCGCCAAGGTCGTCGAGTCACCGGAGATCCCGACCAAGGGCAAGCGGGTGCAGGCGTTGCATCGCAAGCTGCAACAATCGCTGACCGAGGTCGCGTCGATGAACGACTCGCTCGGCACGGACTTCAGCACCGCCGTGTTGAACATCGACCGCCCCGAGCAGCTGGCGGACTTCACGGGTGCGTACTTCCTCAAGCAGACCGACCAGCGGCAGAAGATCCTCGAGACGCTCGAGATCGGACCTCGGGTCGAGGCCGCGCTCGAGTACGTGCTCGGCGAACTCGAGTTGCAGCGGCTCGGCAACCGGATCCAGAAGGAGATCCGGGAGAAGGTCGAGAAGGCGCAGAAGGACTACTTCCTGCGCGAGCAACTCAAGATCATCCGGCGTGAGCTCGGCGAGGAGACCGA
>JAGQQZ010000657.1 GCA_020425915.1 Planctomycetota bacterium
GGTCCGCGCGGCGTTCGCGCCCGGCGAGGTGCTGGCCAACTCCGACCGGATCCTTCGAACCGGACTGCGCTCGCTCCTGCTCGCGATCGTCGCGACCGTGGCACTGTGGCGCGTGCGGCGCTACACGATCCCGATCCTCCTCGTCGCGGCGGCTGCGGAGTTGCTCCACGCGGGGTTCGGCAACCGGCTCGCGATCCCCTCGTCGCGCGTCGAGCAGGCGCCGCGTGTCCTCGAACCGGCGATCGAGGCGACGAACGCAGTGGAGGACCATCCGCGACCGCGACTGATGACGTTCGTCCGTCCCGACGAGGCACCGCCGGACGGGCTCGCCGCCGCGAACCTGGTCGCGCTCTGGGGTGTCGAGCACATGGGGGCCTACAACCCGTTACCCAAGCGTCGCATGGAGGAGTTCTGGCTCGCGATCGAGCCGGACGCGGCGGACAAGCAGTCCGTGTTGTTCGGCGGCGGCGGGTCCGGTGTGTACGCGTTGCGACGTCCCGCGAGCATCGACCATCCGATGCTCGACGTGCTCGGGATCGAGTGGGTCCTCGCGAGTCGGGACTGCGCGTCGGACCGGCTCGTCGATCGAACGCCGGAGGGCGTGCCCGGACCGTTCCATCTGTTCGAGCGGCGCGGTGCGTTGCCGCGCGCGACGTTCGTCGACCGAGCGCGCGTGGTCGAGGACGCGCCGACTCGGCTCGCGCTGGTCGGGACGGCCGATCGCGACCCACGTCGGGAGGTCCTGCTCGAGGACTCCGCCGCCCCGCGCGCCGACGGCGACGGAGTGACCGACGCGCGTGTTCGCGTCGTGCTCCACGCCGACGAGTGCGTGCGCGTCGAGTGCGAGAACTCCGAAGCCGGCTACCTGCGATTGGCCGACCCGTTCGACGGCGGCTGGACCGCGTGGGACGGCGACGTGGAGTTGCCCGTGTTCGTCGCCGACCACTACTTCCGGGCCGTGTGGCTTCCGCCTGGCCGCCATGTGGTCGAATTCCGGTTCGACTCGGGCTCGGTCCGGCTGCCACGCTGGGTGGCCCTGGCGGGTCTCCTGGCGGCGCTCGGAGCGATCCTGCTCGGTTCTCGAGGCCGCGGCGCCGCCCCGATGGACGAGCCGACGCCGGCGGCGTAATCTGACCGACCCCTCTCTCGGGCCGGACCGTCCGCGCCCGACACGTCCCTCTCTCTTCGCCGTGAACATCGTCTCCCGCAAGCTGATGATGGCCGCGCTCGTGGCCGCGTTCTTCGGCCAGTCTGCCCTCGTCTACGCGGACACGACCGGTGACGAGCGTGCGCAGCACGGCGAACTCGCGCTCGAAGGGCGCGCGATCTGGCACCGCGAGAACTGCCAGGTCTGCCATCAGCTCTACGGCTTCGGCGGTTTCCTCGGCCCTGATCTCACGAACGCGGCCTCGCGGGTGAACCGCGCGCGACTCGACGACATCCTGACGAACGGTTCGCGGCAGATGCCCGCGTTCGGCATGTCGCCGGCGGAGATCGACGCGATCGAAGCGTTCTTGCAGACGCTCGATCAAACCGGGGTCGGCCAGGCGCGGCGCTACCGCATGCTCGCGCAGTCGGACATCCTCGCGATGATCGAGACCCACTGTGACGAGAATCCGATGACCGAGGCGGCTGTCCGGGGCTTCGATCGGTTTCGCATGCAGTGCGTCGCCTGTCACACCCCGTTCCGCGCGACTCCGCTCGGTCCGTTCCTCGCGGCCGATCTGTCGACCGTCGTGCGACGGCTCGACGAAGAATCGCTCGAGCGCACGCTCGTCGACGGTCGGCCCGAGCGTGGCATGCCGCCGACGGGCTGCGACGCCGACGTGCGTGCCGACCTGATCGCGTTCCTCCAGTGGTTGGGAGCCGAAGAACCGACGCTGCGTCCGCGCTGTGACGCGGCGAAGGTCGATCTCGGTCATCCGTGGTTCGAGTACAAGTGACGCGCGCAGACGATCGGCTCGTTCTCGTCCAGGTCCGCATGGCGATCGCCTGCTATGCGATCGCGATCGTCGGCGGGATGATCGCGGCCTGGCACTACCTCCCGGACGTCAGCCAGCGGTTGGCCGGCTCGGGGATGGCGCTGCAGCGCCTGCGCCCGATCCACACGACGTTCGCGAGCCTGTGGATCTACGGCGCGGCGATCGCCGTCATGTACCACTACCTCGTGCATCGGGGCGACGGACTTCGTCCCGCGGACCGTACGCGGTTCTGGTTCCACACCGGCTGTTGGATCCTCGCCGGTGTCGGCTGTGTGGTGTCGTTGGGCGCCGGCATCTCGTCCGGACGCGAGTACCTCGGCTTCCACCCGGCCTGTTCGCTGCTGTTCTTCGTCGGTTGGATCGCGCTCGCGATCAACTTCCTGCGTCGGCTCCGCAACGGGTTCTGGGGGCAGCCGATCTACGTCTGGTTCTGGACGGTCGGGATCCTGTTCTTCATGGTCACGTTCGCCGAGGGGCACGCGTACTTGCTGCCCTGGGTCGAGCAGAGCCCGGTGCGCGATCTGCAGATCCAATGGAAGTCGTGCGGCACGCTCGTGGGGTCGTTCAACTTCCTGGTCTACGGATCGCTGATCTACGTCGCCGAGCGACTCACGGGTGACAAGACCTACGGGCAGTCACGGATCGCGTTCGCGCTGTTCGGGGTCGGCTGCCTCAATTCGTTCACGAACTACGCGCACCACACGTACCACCTGCCGCAGAGCGAGACGGTCAAGTGGATCGCGTTCGTGGTGTCGATGCTCGAGATCGTGATCCTGTTCCGGGTCGCGTCCGATCTGTTCGCGGCGGTGCGGGCGTCGAAACGCGCGCCGTGCATGACGAGCGCCTACCTCGGCTCTGCGAAGTGGTGGACCGGAGCGATCCTCCTGTCGTCCCTGCTGATCTCCGTTCCGTCGCTGAACGCCTACATCCACGGCACGCACGTCGTCACCGGACACGCGATGGGAGCGGAGATCGGGATCGACACGATGGCGCTGTTCGGCGGCGTGTGCTTCCTCCTGACCGAGCTGCGCGGCGAGTCGGCCCGTGCCCGCCTGCACTGCGGCAGGATGCGCTGGCACCTCGGGATCATGAACGCGTCGCTGGTCACGCTGTTCGGCTGGCTGACGATCTCGGGCACGGTGCGCGGGATCTACCGGATCAACGGCGAGGCCTTGCCGGACTGGGTCGGCTACGGTGCTTGGGTGTTCCCGCTCGCGGGATTCGTGCTCGGCGCCACCCTGCTCTACCAACTCGTGCGCTGGGCGCCGCTGTTGGGCCCGCAGTCGCAGGAGTCCGCGCTCGTCGACGCGCCGGACACGGCCGCTGCCGAGTAGCGCGACACGGCGCGTCGAAGCGGCGCGCGTGATGGAGATTCGAACGCGCTCGGTCGTTCGGCAGCGGACGATGTTGCGCGCTTCGACGGCGATCGTGCGCAGTGTCGCGGTTGGCGACGTCTTCGACTGAGACAAAGCAATCGGACGCTCTCAACCCATCGCGACGCGCACGGTTCGATGCGAACGGAAGTTCCGCGTGTCGGTTTTCGGGACATGGGCTCGGACCCTTCGGTTGTGCTTCACAAGCCTCCAGCGAGGAGTCGATCAACGAGGTGAGGCAGAAGGACGTGGTCCCACACCGCTGATCGACACCTGAGATGAAGCGCACGTTGTTCGAGATTCTGGGCGGCTTGGCAGTCGTCGTCGTGCTGGTTTCGTTCCACCAGCGCATCGATCGTCTGCACGACGGGAGCGAAGAGCTCGCGCGCCTGCAGAGGATCGTCGCGGACACCGCGGCCATGGCCGGCTCGAAGTCCGAGATCCAGAGTTCTCGCGAGGAGATCCTCGCGCAGGTCACCGAGCATCTCGACCGCCTGCAGCAGGAGGTCGACGAGGCCTCGCAGAGCGCCGAGAATGCGTCGTTCCTGCGCGCCGAGATCGACGCGACGAGGCGTGAGGCTTCGCTCTTGCGCGCCGAGCTGACGCGCGACGTTCGGCAGACGCAGCAACTGGTCGACTCGTACCAGAACGAGATGCGTCAGACCGGTGAGCTGACCCGCGATTCGATCCTCGCCACGCGCCGCCAGGTCGACGCGATGCTGGGGGTCATGCGTCCGAGCCCGGAAGTCCTCGATCGCGAGTTGCTGGCCCCGACGGTCCAGCTGAACGGCGACGACACGGTCGGTTCGGGAACGCTGATCCGCTCGAGCATGGACGCCGAGTCGGGTGAGGTGCAGAACTACGTGATCACCTCGTACCACGTCGTGCGCAACATCCTCGCGGACACCCCGCGGGCGCGGACGGAAGGCGTCGAGGTCACGATCTACATCGGCGACGAGCGTCGCATCGTGCGCGGTCACATGGTCGCCCACGACGTCGAGATCGATGCCGCATTGATCGAACTCGACACGGACGAAGTGTTCGCGTCGGTCGCTCGCCTGATCCCGCGTGACATGATCGACGAGATCAACGTCTGGGATCCGGTCTACGCGATGGGCTGCCCGCTCGGCAACGACCCGATCCCGACGACCGGCGAGCTGAGCAGCAAGACCAACGTCCTGAACGGCACCAACTACTGGATGATCAACGCGCCGACCTACTACGGAAACTCGGGCGGCGGCGTGTATCTGGGCGACGGCCACTACCTGATCGGCGTGTTCTCGAAGATCTACACGCACGGCAAGGGCAACCCGGTCGTGATCCCGCACATGGGCCTGTGCACGCCGATCACGGCGATCTACGACTGGCTGGACCGCGAGCAGTACGCGTTCGTGGTGCCGGCGACGAAAGACGGGCAGCAGCCGCCGATGTTGATGGCGGCGCAGCCCGGGAAGTGACTCGGTCGTCTCGCTGAGTTCGACGACGTCGCCGACCGTCGCATTCCTCAGCTCCCGGCACCATGAAGTCGATCGGCGAGCCGATCGTGCGCATGGCCACGGGCAACGCGAACTGGGGCTACCGTCGGATTCGAGGCGAGCTCAAGAAGCTCGGGCACGAAGTCGCGCGTTCGACGATCGCGAACACGCTCAAGCAGCACCGTATCCGCCCCTCACCGGAACGCACCACATCGTGGCGGACGCTTCCAAGGACCCATGCCGGGCGTGTTCCCGACACAGGTGGCCGGGAACACGCCGAACGAACTCGACGGCTTCCTGCGTGTGTGTCGCTACCTGATCGTCGATCGCGACTCGAAGTAGGACGTTCGGCGAGATGCTTGCGCGATCCGGTGTGACCACGTCGATCACGGGACGATCGTGATCGTCTCCGAAATCCCGAGCTCGATGCATGCGCCAGCAATGCAGGCACACTGCGCACAGAACGAGAAGCCGACAGGAAGCCCAGGACCGACGACGAGCGGACCCACCGCACCGAACGCCGGGTTGACGGCGAGCGTACACGTCCCGCAGCCGAGCGGATCGATCGGGATCGGGAACGGCGAACACTCGCCGAAGATCACGACCGGCGAACCCGAGCAATTGCTGACGAACGGCGGGCACGTGACCGTGAATCCGGCAGAAGCCGACGGCGGTCCCGACAAGAGCGGCGGCAGCGCGCCGGGGCAGCCGGTGTTCCCCGTGTCGAGGTCGAACGCGTAGCCCGCACCGGCAGCCGCAGCCGTGTTGTCGCTCCCGTTGCCGTCGATACCGGTGGCTGCGCTGTCCTCCGACTGCACGCCGATGACGACCAGATCACCCGACACGTCGATCTGCCCGCCGAACCCGTCCAACGCGCCCGTGTTGGAGGCTTTCAGGTAGCTCTGCTGGCTCCAGGTCGATCCGGTCCGCGCGAACACGTAGGCTGCGCCCGCGAAGCCGGACGAGTTGTTGCCCTGGTTGCCATTCACACCGGTCGCGTTGCTCGATTCCCCGGTCGCACCGACCACGACGGTGTCGCCGGAGATCGCGACGGCGGATCCGAACTGATCGAATTCCTCGGTGTTGGAGGCCTTGACGTAGGCCTCCTGGCTCCACGTACCGCTCGAGAACGCGAAGACGTAGGCCGCGCCCGAGTCCATGGTCAGGAACGAGTCTCCCGGGAATCCATCGATACCCGTCGCGTTGCTGTCTTCGAACAGCGCCCCGACCGCGACCGTGTCGCCCGAGACGTCGACCGAGTAGCCGAAGTTGTCGCCAGGCCCGGTGTTCGAGGCCTTCAGGAACGCGTCCTGCGCCCAAACCGTGCCCGCGCGGCGGAACACGTAGGCGGCGCCTGAATCGCCGAAGCCGTTCGTCGATCCATCGCCGTCGATGCCGGTCGCTAGGCTGTCTTCCAGGTAGGCGCCGACCACTGCGAGGTCGCCCGAGACGCTGACACTCCAACCGAATTGGTCGCCGGACCCGGTGTTCGAGGCCTTCAGGTACGCCTGCTGCGTCCAGGTCGAACCGGTGCGGTGGAAGACGTAGGCGGCACCGGATTCCGCCACGCTATTGTCGGAACCGTTCCCATCGACACCGGTCGCGGAGCTGTCCTCGTTGGGCGCACCGACGACGATCGTGTTTCCGGATACGGCCACCGAGGACCCGAAACGGTCGGAGTTGCCCGTATTGGACGCCTTCAGGTACGCCTGCTGCGTCCAAGTGCTCCCAGTTCGCTGGAACACGTAGACGGCCCCCGCCGCGCCCTCGCTGTTGTTCGCTTGGTTGCCGTTCACTCCCGTCGCGTTGCTGTCCTCGAAGGTCGCACCGACCGCGATGGTGTCGCCGGAGATCCCGACGGCGACGCCGAACAGGTCGCCGAGTTCGGAGTTCGAAGCCTTGAGGTACGCTTCCTGCGCCCACGTGCCCCCGGTTCTCCGGAAGACGTACGCCGCGCCGGTGTTCACGCCGCTGTTGTTCGCCTGGTTGCCATTGACACCCGTCGCATTGCTACGCTCGCCGGGCGCACCAATGACCGCAGTGTCACCGGACACCGCGACCGAACGGCCGAAGCCGTCGCCCGCGTCGGTGTTCGACGCCTTCAGGTAGGCCTGCTGGGCGACGGGATCGATCGTGACCGGGTAGACGGCGTCCTCCACGTCCACGGTGAGACGGAGACCACGCCCGTGGGCGCTGAGGGATGCGTCCAGGTCGCGACCGTTCGCATCGAATGCGACCAAGCCGTCGTAGGTCAGCGCGCACGAACCGGCTTCGTCGACGAAGCGGACCCCAAGGCCGTCGGCATCGACCTGACCGTGCAACTCACCGCGGACGGTGAGGTCGATTACGAGCGACGACTCTCCATCGTGCTCGATCGGAGCATGGACCGTGAATCCGTGCTCGAGCCCGCGCTCGTCATTGACGTACCACTCGGTGATCGCCGGAGACCATGCGTACTCGAGGCGACCGTCCTTCGCGGACACGTCGGGTCGGCAAGAAGGGCGATGCAAGCGCGCCGAAGTGCCGAACTGCGACAGCGAGAGTCCCCAGTTCCAGTCCGATCGATCGGGCCATACATACACGCCCTGACCATCGAAGCGGATCGTCCAGCGCTGGCCGGTTCGGTCCGGGTACATGGGTGACACTTTTGTCCGGGCACATGGGTAACACTCGGCCGTGACCTTCCATCCGCCGAGCCCTCTCGTGCTCGGATGCCCTGGCACGAGACGGATCCGGTGAACGAGAGGCTCAAGTTCGTGGCCGCCTGGCAACGCGGCGACCAGTCGATGACCGAGCTGTGCGCGAGCTTCGGGATCAGCCGGAAGACCGGCTACAAGCTGGTCAACCGCTACGTGCGCGAGGGCCCCGACGCACTTCGTGACCGGTCTCGCGCGCCGTACACACGACCCAACCAGTGTTCGCCAGAGGTCGAAGCGGCGGTCTTGCAGGTGCGCAAGACATATCCGACATGGGGCTCGAAGAAGATCCTGAGCTGGCTGGAGCAACGCGATCCCTTCGCCCGATGGCCCGCACGGAGCACCGTGGACGCAATCCTGACACGCGCGGGTGTCGTGTGTCCGAAGCGCAAACGTGCTCGACGTCGGGCTCCGAGTTCGCCACCCGTGATCGATGTATCGTCGCCGAACGATGCCTGGTCGATCGACTACAAGGGTTGGTTCCGCGTCGGCGACGGCACGCGATGCGATCCCCTGACCATCAACGACATGTTCAGCCGCGCTTCGCTCGCATGTGAGGCAATGGTCTCACCGAAGCTCGAAGACGTGAAGTGTCGACTCGAGGACGCATTCTGGCAGTTCGGTTTGCCGAACTGCATGCTCAGCGACAACGGACCACCGTTCGGCTCCGTCGGGCTCGGCGGCCTGTCACAACTCAGTGTGTGGCTGCTCCGCCTCGGAGTACGCCCCGTGTTCATTCAGCCCGGTCGACCGGACCAGAACGGACAACACGAGCGGTTCCATCGCACGCTGAAGGAAGAGACCGCAAGTCCACCGCGCGCGACGATCTCTGCGCAGCAACGTGCGTTCACCGCGTTTCAGGCGGTCTACAACGAGGAGCGGCCGCACGAGGCGCTCGACATGCGCAGACCGGCTGAACTCTACGAGATGTCGGCGAGGGCGATGACAGCGACACCTCCCGAGCACGAGTACGTCGACGGATTCGAAGTTCGTCGTGTGCGTCGCGACGGAACGATCAAGTGGGCCGGCGGCTTCGTGTTCGTCGGGCAAGCGATGTGCCAAGAGAGAGTCGGTCTCGAGCCCATCGAGGATGGCGTCTGGCATGTACACCTGGGACCGATGCGCCTCGGTGCGCTGCACGAGCGCTCGAAGACCGTCTTGCCGCTGGCCAACGAACCAGATCCCTCGGCCGAAACCGATGCTCCCGATCATGACGATGCGTGAGGCGGCTACTTCGACGCGATGACGATGGCCCAGGTCTCCCCCCGCGACGACTTCTCAGCCGGGGGCTTCGCCCCCGGATCGCCGCGCTGCGCTTGAGCTCCGCATGGCTCCGCTCCGCGCGGCTCCCCCCGGAACGGGGAAGGGGAAGCCCCTTCCCCGGACCCCTTCCCCATGACGGGACCAGCAGAGCTGGTCATCGCAGTGTTACCTATGTCCCCGGACAAAAGTGTTACCCATGTCCCAGGTTGCACGGCCCGGATTGCGCGCCTGGTAGCCCTCCGCACAGGATTCGATGCGATGCCGGGCGTGCGACCAAGCCGACTGCAGGGATGCATGGTCCCTCGGGGACAGCTCATGAGATTGAGCCGACAAGGAACTGTTGGCCGCGATAGCGAGGACGACGAGGCGAACGGGAGAGAGGTGCATTGGATAGACAATCCGGGGAAGCGAGACGCCACGCCGTGGGGCGAAGCGCCGCTGGTTCAGGTCGTCTCATATTTGACGAACCCAATGAGGGCGTCAAGCATGTACTGATCTGACAATGGAATTGCGAATACGGTTCGACGAGTTCTCGCGTCGGCCGAAAGCGGCGCCAATCGACCGATTCGTTCGAGGCCTCAGCGTGCAGTCCGCGCAACGCATCGCCGCATGCATGCCGACCAACGACCACGAATGGTGGAGGTTGCCACCCTGCCATGAATCCGTTTGGTGGCAGAGCTCGCATGCCGACGGGAAGCGCTCGGCCCAGTGGATCGGATTTGCCGTCGCGAAGTCGTTCGAGTGGCACGACACGCGTTCGGGCGACAGCGGTGAGAAGACCGTTCCGAAGTGACACGTCGTGCAGTCCGGGAGGGCGTGTCCCAACACCGACCTCGTGGACCAGTTCACGGCTTCGCCGGACGGGCAGCCGCCGCCGATGTTGTTGACGGCGCAGCCCGGCAAGTGACTCGTTCGACTCGCTGAGCTCGACCTTGTCGCCGACGGTCGCATTCCTCAGCTTCGCACCGATCCGGAACCATCGACCGAGCGGACGCGCCCCCGACCCGTCGGTCTCCGCGTGCTCAGCGGGTCTCACGGCATCACCGCATCGATGCCGACCCACACGCGCACGCTACGGCCCGCCCCGGATTCCGAGCGACATGTGGATCACGTTGTTGTTCAACGTCGCGGCCTGCATCGAGATCGGCAGAGTGGGCAAGATCGACGGGAACAGGATCGCCCCACCGGGGTCGAGCATGAGCGGGATCGAGACGAACGGGGTCGTGTGCAGCTTGCAACCGAGGAGCGAGAGCGCGATCTGATCGTTCCCGATCATGAAGACTCCCATCGTGGCACCGGCGTCACGGACGATGACATCGTACACGCTCGGCGCGAGGAACTTGTTCTTCGCGGACAAGTACGTCCCGCAGGGCAAACCGTATTCTCCGCCGAGGCGCCCCGCCGGCACGACTTCGATCAGGCAGGCCGAAGCGTGTCCCTGGGAACCGCAGATCGCCGAGGTACCCACGGAGGACTCGACGACCGCTTGGATGGCGACTCCGTTCGAGTCGACGAGCACGGACGAGAATTCGTGGCGACACTCGAACGGAGTGAGCGAGGTCGCGAGATTCGGACATGCCGAGCCATCGAACGAGCCATGCCCGACCACGTCGACCGTCACGTTCGCGGTGCTCAGCACGAACCCCTGACAGACCGTGTCCGGCCGGTGCATGCTCGCACGAATGTCGACGAGCGTCGGCGTCGGTGACGTGACGACGAACTCCACCGCCTGCCTCGCCGACCCGAAGTGGGCCCAGGACGGTGCCGTCGTCCGCGACCACATCGTCGCCCGGAGTTCGTAGTCGTTCTGTTCGACCGCGAGCGATGCCCGACTCGTATAGATGCTCACGCCGGGGAACGGCATGATCGAGACGTCGAAC
>JAGQQZ010000658.1 GCA_020425915.1 Planctomycetota bacterium
CGATCTTGCGCGTGAGCCTGCGGATCATCGGTGGCGAGTATCGAGGGCGGGTGCTGCGGACCCGACGAGGCAACGACACGCGACCGCTGCTCGGTCAGGTCCGCGAGGCGGTGTTCAACATCCTGACAGGTCGAATCGAGGGCGCGGAGGTGTGGGATCTGTTCGCCGGTAGTGGCGCGTCGGGGATCGAGGCGTTGTCCCGCGGCGCCGCACGCGTGCTGTTCGTCGAGAAGAGCAACCAGGCGCTGCACGCGCTGCGGGAGAACCTCGGCCTCCTCGGGGCGAGTGCCAAGGAGCGGAGCCATGTCCTGCGCGTCGACGCGTGGGAGCCGCCACCGTTCCGACCTCGCGGCGAGGCCACCGAAGTTCCGCCCGACGTGGTCTTCTTCGATCCGCCCTACCCCGCGGTCGCCGAGGATCCGGTGCGGGCCGTATGCCGCGCCCGTGCGATCGTCGATCGGTTGGCGGACGGCGGTGTGATGTGCTTCCACTTCCGCGAAGGGCACCTGCACCCGGACGACTTCGACCGCGATCTCGACGTCGAGATGCGATCGTGGGGGACGACCGTGTTCGCGTTCCTCAGCCGCCGAGCGTGATCGCGAGACCGCCGCTCGCCGCGTGGTCGTACGGCGTGAACGGCAGCACGCCGGCGAAGGCCTGCACGTAGAGCGTGACCCCGGCGGCGCCGGCGCCGAACGGTGCGAGTGAGAACGGCAGGTCGGTGCTGGTCGCGCCGAACGTCGCGGGGACGGCGAAGGTCAACAGCGTCGGGCCGTCGACCCACAGCGGGCACGCGAGCGAGGGCAGTGGCAGGATCGCTCCCGTTCCTTCGCGGAAGCCGAGCGCGAACACGATCGTCTGACCCTGCGCGCCGTACGTGCCGACGGCACGGATCCGGAATTCGCCGTTGCCGACCGCCGGGATGCCGACGGTCGCGAGCTCGGGAGCGTTCAGCGCGCCGACCGCGCACCCATGGCCGTAGCTGCGAACCGCGCCGCCGCCCTGGTTCGCGGCGAGCGGAGAAGGCGTCGAGTCGACGAAGAAGTCCGCGACCGGCGTCGGCTCCTCGGTCGGGTCGGTGGCGAGCGCGATGCTCGCCGTCGCCGACGCGAACGGGACGAACGAACCGGGCGTCCATAGGCCGGCGGACTCGGCGTACTCGTGGCGCGGCAGGTCGGAGTCACCCCATGCGATCCAGTCCTCGTGGAACGACGGAACACCGACCTCGGCGCCGCGGAACGATCGGATCAGTCCGACGGCTCCTGCATCGACCTGCAGGGCTTCACCACCGAGCGAGAACAGGAAGTCGTGGAAACCGGAACCCGTGAACAACTCGCGCGGGTCGCTCGACTCGCCGTCCTGGAACCAGTGCACGCGCAGGAACGACTGCGGCGAGAGCTCGGTCCCGGTGGGGAACTGCCACCAGTAGGTGTGCACTTCGCCCGGCGTGTTGGTCGCGCAGTAGACCGACCACTCCTCGAGCGAGCGAGTCGTCGCGCCGCGGTTCTGGATCTCGATCCACCCTTCGCCGGGATGAACTTCGGTGATGACGACCTGTGCCGTGAGTGGCATGGCCAGCGAGAGGACGATCGACGTCGAGATTGCGCGAAGTGGGTTCATGGACTCGCTTCCGGCGCCGCTTCGATTCGACGGCACCCGGTCGCCCGGCTATCGGGAGCGTCCACGAGCGGAATTGACCGCTTGTTCGACACTCCGCTCCCACCGCCTGTTGCGGTAGCCGACACGTGATGAAGAACGCGACGCAGGGGTGGTGGAGGGGTCGCGGGCGCTTCGCTCAAGCCACGTCACCCGTCGCACCGATAGTTCTGGGAGCAGGGGTATCGGCCATCGGGACCGATCTATCCGTACTCCACAGTCGAAACCAAACGGCAAAGATGAAGCTCCAACTGACCCTCGCACTGCTCGCACTGGCCTCGCCGTGCATTCGTGCGCAAGTCTCGCTGTTCGAGGAAACCGACGATCGCGTCGTGACCACGACGCTGTCGCAGGTGCGCGAGAACCCGCAGGCGTTCAAGAACGTCTGGGTGCGCTTCCCCGTGCAGTTCTGCTCGATCGGCAAGGTCCAGAACCCGTTCTTCACGCGGTTCGTGCCGAGCCAGTTCGCGAACTTCTACGCGTGGGACGAGAACCAGAAGATCTGGCAGCGTCCTGCGTACGACGACGTCTTCGGCACGCTGTTCCTCTCGAAGGAGAACGAGCAGCTCGAGGAACTCTACAAGCTCGACCTCTACGATCGCGTCATGGTCACGGGCATCGTCCGGAACGTGTTCCAGTCGAAGCCGTGGATCGAGGTGACCCAGTTCCACAAGGTTCAGGGCCGCGTCGACACGCCGACCCTCGCACACCTCTACCGTGGCGAGTCGCACATGGAGCGTCGGCAGTGGAACCGCGCGATCAGCGAGCTCTCGATCGCCTCGGCCGGTGACGTTCCGAACAACGTCATGGCCGCGGTCCACGAGAACCTCGGCGTGTGCTACCTGCGCCTCGGCGAGTCCGAGACCGCGCTGATGCACCTCGAGCAGGCCGAGCGCTTCGCGTCCGGCAACGCGAGCCGCCAGTTCAAGAACATGGTCTCGAGCGCGCGCCAGGCCCCCGAGGAACACCTCGATCGTGAAGTCGACGCGGTGGAGCTCGGCGACTTCGAACGCCCGATGTGGGAAGCGTTCGAAGACGCGACGGCGATGCCGCTGCGCTGATCGACCGTGAATGGTCCCGAGGCGAGCGCGCGGTGCGCGCTCGCCGACTCAGGAAGCGACGGCACGGTGTGTCCGTCGCTTTCGGTCGTCTGACGACGTCGGTCGGAATTCGGCCTGCGGTCGGTGATCTCGTCCCGTAGCTGCGAG
>JAGQQZ010000659.1 GCA_020425915.1 Planctomycetota bacterium
GCCGAACGCGCCACTACCTCAAATCGGCACGCGCATCCTGGAATCTCCGTCCCGTGCGCCACGTCTGCCAGATTCCGTCCGGCATCCGAGTCTGGACGACCCAGTGCGTCACGTTTCCGTCGCCGTCGGTCCAGACGTAGATCTCGTTGCCCAGGGCGTCCGGCGCGATGACCCGAGTCGGAACAGAATCGACTTCTCCTGGAAGCCCGCCGAGTTCCTCGTTGTCAGGGAATCGCGGAGTGCGCGGAATGGAATGCGGAATCGCACGTTCGAGTTCGTCGATCGTCGATACGCCTCGGAGCTTGGCGACCCAGGTGTCGTGGAACATGACGATGGGCCAAGGATCGGGCGTGAGCTCGACGTGCATGGGCCAGTCCACGATCGGAAGCGACGCTTCGATTCGGCCATTGCGGTAGACGTTGAGCCAACTCGAACCGCTCCCCCAGAGGCTCCAGGGGATCTTCGCCCAGCCGTCCTCGCCGCTCGTGGCATTCTCCGACGAGACGCTTCCGGCGCGGCCCCGGACGACGACTCCTTGGATGGGTTCGCCGTGCGTGTCGACCACGCGTACCCATCCCCAACTGCCGATCCCGAGCATCGCGCACGACGAGAGGAGGCAGGAAACGACCGCCAGCGGAACGAGGATGCAGCGCACGACCGACGAGCATAGCTCGATCTACGTCGCGGGTTCGGGGACTCAGGAGTTCCGATTCGCGGTGACTCGGTGCTAGTCCCGTGGCCAGTCGAGTTCCATCGCTCTGCGGAACGGCGTCCCCTGCCAATGGCCCCACAACCGTCGAATCCGTTCGAGCACTCGCTCGACGAACGCTCGATCGACGAACGGGGCGACGTCCTTCATCCGTTCGACGTAGCGATCGGCGTCGTGGCCGTGGCGGAACACGGACTGCATCGGCCCGACCAACGTCTCGGCGAGTGCGATCCCGGGTCGGGTCGGCGCCTCGACTTCCGTGCGCAACGCCTCGAAGTCGAGGCCGTCGGCCAGCGATCCCCAGACTCCATCGGGGATGCCTGCCTCGGTCTCGACCGCGAAGTGGACGAGGTCGTGCAGCAGGACGCTCCGGGTCTCGAGGTTCGTTGCGAGGCGAGAACCGTCGGCTCGCTCGATCTCGAGCCGATGCGTGTCGTTGTCGATCCGGGTCAGGCGAATCTTCAACGCGCGTGCCAGACCTCGACCTGGACGACGCGGGCGACCGGGATCGCGAGCGTCGCGGGACGGTTCGGGTCGGCGTGCTCGGTCGGCAGGACCTGCAGCCACGATCCGTCGACGGCGGCCACGCGTCCATTCAGCTGCTCGATCCCGTTCTGGCCGGCGAACGTCACGGTCACCGTCGCGCCGACCGCGAGGGTCGCGGGATCGGTCTTCGTCACGGCGGCTTCCGCGGGGCTGCCGAGTGCCGCTGCGGCGCCACCCGGGCGCAGCCACTGTCGCGAACCGACGGGCGCGAAGGTGGCGTCGGGATCCCGGTCGACGTTCGTGAGTTCGAACGTCACCGGGATGTGATCGGAGTACGTCGTGCGCCACTTCTCCTTGTCGCGCATCGCCTGCGTGCCATGGACGTCGAGCCTGTTGGACGCGAGGTCGTCGCGGATCCCCTTGGTGACCGCCACGTGGTCGATCGGCTCGTCGAAGTGGACGATCGTCGGTGGAGTGCGCGGCGCCTTCAGGTACTCGACGAAGCCGCCCTTCGTGAAGTCCTGGAACGCTAGCGCTCGGTAGGTGTGGTTGAAGTCGCCGAGGATTACGACATCCTGGTCCTCGCCCTCGCGTCGCAACAACTCCTCGACGTACGTCCTGAGTGCGTTCACCTCGCCACGCCGCTTGGTGACGTTCTTGTCGCCGCGACTGGCCTTGAGGTGCACGGTGATCGCGCGGAAGTCGATGCCGCCCCCGCGCGCGCGGAACACCGCGGCGACCGGCTTGCGGTGGAAGATGGGCTCCTTGCCGTCCGCCGTCCGCGACGGGAGTTGCAGGAGTTCCTCGGCCTGCACGAACTCGACCTTCGCGCCGTCGAACAGGAAGCCGACGTGGATCCCGTCGGCACCGCTCAGGGAGCCAGTCGTGCCGAGAACGAAGTTCCATTCGCCGCCGAGTTGCTCGACCAGCTTGCCGATGGCCTCTCGGTTGCGGACCTCCTGCACCGCGAGCACGCCGACATCCAGCGTCCGGATGAACTCGGCGATCGCCTGCACGTCCTGCTCGGTCCGGCGCGGCTCGCGGCCGCCGAAGTGCTCCAGGTTCCACGTGCCGACCCGGAGCGTGTCCTGGGACGTGAGCGGTAGCGTCGCGAACGCGATCGCGAGTGTCGCGCGAAGGATGTTCATGCCGATTCCGCCTCTGCGCGGAGTTCGCGCATGACGTCCTGGAAGTAGTGGATGTTGTGGATGCTGAGCAGCGTGCCGACCGTCATCTCCTGCGAGACCGCGAGGTGCCGCAGGTAGGCCCGCGTGAACGTGCGACACGTATAGCACGAGCATGCCTCGTCGATCGGGCGATCGTCCTCGGCGTACTGCAGGTTCCGCATCTTCATGGTTCCTTCGCGGGTGAACGCCTGGTTGTTGCGGCCGTGCCGCGTCGGGGTCACGCAGTCGAACAGGTCGACGCCGGCCAACGCCGCCGCGCGGAAGTCCTCGGGCGTCCCGACGCCCATGAGGTAGCGCACGCGGTCGGCCGGCAACCGGTCCACGGCCGCGTCGAGAGCGACCGCCATCTGATGCTTGGTCTCGCCGACGCTGAGCCCGCCGACCGCGTAGCCGTCGAAGTCCATCGCGACCAGTGCGTCCGCGCAGCTCGCGCGGAGTTCGGGGTCGGTTCCGCCCTGGACGATGCCGAACACGGCCTGTCCACGCGACGCGCCGCCCCAGGACTCGTGCAATTCGCGCTGACGGGCGGCCCATTCGCGGGTCCGCTGTTCCGCGCGCGCGGCGACCTCGCGGTCCGCGTCGCCGGGTGGGCACTCGTCGAGCACCATCGCGATGTCGGGGCCGAGATCGCGCTGCAGTTCGAGCGCGGACTCGGGTGTGAGGCGACGCGGTGAGCCGTCGACGATCGAACGAAACGTCACGCCGTCGTCGTCGACGCTCGACAGGTGACTGAGCGAGAACACCTGGTAGCCACCCGAGTCGGTCAGGATCGGCCCGTCCCAGGCCATGAAGCCGTGCAGTCCGCCGCGTCGCCGGATCAGTTCGGGGCCGGGTCGCAGGAGTAGGTGGTAGGCGTTCGCCAGAATGAGTTCGGCGCCGGTCGCGCGCACCTGATCCGGCGTGAGGCCCTTGAGCGCGGCGCGCGTGCCGACCGGTGCGAAGCACGGGGTCTCGAACGTGCCGTGCGGCGTGTGGTAGCGACCGCGACGCAGCTTGCCGCGCTGGGCGAGCAGCTCGAAACGAAAATCGGACATGGCGGGGTCAGGCTTCGAAGGGGAGCTCACCGTCGTTCGGCGAGGCCGGCCCGATGCCAAGGTGGGCGCGTGCGCGTGAGGTGGCGACGCGGCCGCGCGGCGTGCGGTCGATCAGCCCGCAGCGGAGCAGGTGGGGCTCGAACACCTCGCAGAGCGTGTCCTCGGATTCGTCGACGAGCGCGGGGAGGGTCTTGAGGCCGGTGGGTTCGCCGCGCTCGATCAGCGCGCGGAGCAGCCGGCGGTCCATGTCCTCGAGACCGAGTTCGTCGATCCGCAGGCGTCCGAGCCCTTCCTCGGCCGTGGCGAAGTCGACGCGATCTGCGTCGCGGACCTGTGCGAGGTCGCGGATCCGACGCTGGATCCGGAGCGCGACCCGCGGCACGCCCCGCGACCGCGACGCGATCAGCGCCGCGGCGTCGTCGTCGATCGGGAACGCCAGTCGGACCGAGGCGCGGGCGATGATCTCGTGGATCTCGTCGGTGGGGTAGACCTCGAGCCGTTCGACCATCCCGAAACGCGAGCGGAAAGCACCGCTGAGCAGGCCCTCGCGCGTCGTCGCGCCGACGAGGGTGAACGGTTCGAGTCGGATCCGCACGCTGCGACCGGTCGGGCCGCCCTGGTCGAGGACGACGTCGATCGCGCTGTCCTCCATCGCAGAGTAGAGGTATTCCTCGACGCTGCGCGGCAGTCGGTGGATCTCGTCGACGAACAGGACATCACCGCGGCGCAGCCGGCTCAACGTGCCGGCGAGATCCTTCGGCGCTCCGAGCGCTGGGCCCGAGGTGACGACGAGTTCGGTGCCCATCGACGCGGCGATCAGGTGGGAGAGGGTCGTTTTCCCGAGGCCCGGTGGCCCGGCGAAGAGCACGTGATCGAGCGGCTCGTCGCGGCGTTTCGCGGCCTCGATCGCGATGTGGAGGTTCTCTCGGATCGCCCCCTGGCCGACGAATTCGTCGAACGAATCGGGGCGCAGGGCGCGGTCGAATTCGACGTCGTCCGGGCCGGGCTCGCCTTGGAAGATCACGCGGCGGAGTGTAGACGAGCGGGGCAATCGGTTGCGAGGCCGCTCCACGGCGCGGTTCGAATGTGCGCGTGCGCACGATCCCCGCGTGGAATCGCGCTGGCGGAGACCGACCGCCACGACTCCGAGCCGCGTCGGGAAACTTTCCAGGCCACGCAGAAGGCTGGTGACAAGGGGGATACGACCCGCCAGCCGAAGAATCGGGTGGGTCCTGGGGTCGGGTCGTTCGAATCCCGTCGGCTCGGGTCCGGTTCTTGTATAGACCCGCTGGCAAGGTAAGTTGTGGTTCCCTCAAACACTACTCGCACCGCGTCCTCGAGCCGGATTCCCACGGCCATGGGGCGTTAGTAGGAAGTCATGAAGCACGGTCCCAAGATCGCGGCCATCGGGCTGCTTTCCCTGTTCCTCCTGCCCGGCTGCAACGGCGGCGCGAAGGGTGACCCGGACAACCGGGGCGCCTTCCAGGTCACGTTGATCTCGACGGGGCAGGGACAGATCTACCCGTATCGGATTCGTGAGCTCGCCGCCGGACAGCCGACGACCAACCTGCTCAACATCGAATCGAAGACGACGCTGGAGACGAACGTCGCCGAGAACAACGCAGTGCTTCCGGTCGCGGCGTTCCCGACCGGGACGCTGTTGCCGAACGGCAACCCTGGCAACCACTTCGTCGTCATCCGATTCTCGCACAAGCTGGACCCGGACTCGATCCTCAGCAACCTGCTGTCGGACTCGATCACCAACTCCGGCCTGACGACGTCGATCTCGCTCGTCGCGGAGAATCCCGCGACCGAGAGCGGCGTGATCCTGCAGGGTCATGGCTTCGTCGGTGGCTACACCTACTTCAATCGCGGCGGCGTGATGGAGTTCGTGCAGGCGGTCGAATCGGACGATTCCGGCAACCTGACGGTCCTCGCCCCGGAGGCGGTGGGCTTCCCGGTCGGCTTCTCGGGTGACGAAGACCTCGTCAATCCGAACACGTTCGTGTTCGTCGCCGACAACGACGACGACCTCTCGACCTTCGACTCGTTCGATCCGGGAGCCACGAACCTGCTGGTCCGCTTCGTCATCTCGAACGCGGTGCGCGATACCGAGGGTGGCGTGCTCGAAACCGAAGTGTGCACGGCCACGACGGTCGGCACCGACCCCAACCCGCCGGACGTCATCGGCTTCTCGGGCAACCGTGCGCTCGAGATGCGCCCGTTGACGGTCAGTGGTTCGGTCACGGATCCGACGACCCAGTTCCTGGTCCGCTTCAACAAGCCGGTTCAGCCGCGCGACGTGGGCACGTTCCTCAGCGCGTCGAACCTGACGCCGGCGTCGGGAGGCATGCGCATCAACGTCTCGCAGCAGGCGACGCCGTTCGATGTGACCTACTACGCCGATCCGTTCAACTTCGGCGACTACTGCAACTTCCGGGTCACTCCGGCGTACCAGTTGCCGGACGGTGTCGCGGCGACCTACAGCCTCACGCCGACGTCGATCAACGGTCTGCAAGGTGCCACCGTCGGCAACGCGCAGTCCGTTCCGTTCACGACCGGCATCGGGCCGGGGATGATCAACGCTCCGGTCGCTCCCGACGCGATCTACGTCGGCATCGGCGGGGCCAGCCCCGGTGTGTCGGTCATCGACCTCAACGGTCGCGGTCAGGGCACGAGTTCGGCGGTTCCGACGGAGTCGGCGTTCGCGCTCGGCAACCCGAACGTCGGCATCAACGGCGTGAGCCCGCCGCTGTCCCCCGGGACGTCGGGACTCGACGCCGGTTCGAAGGGCTTCATGTCGCTCGTCGAGAACAGTCTCGGCGAAACTCTGCTGCTCAAGGCGCCGGTGATCGGCCAGGTCGGTGACATCCACCTCGGGATGCCGCTCGACGTGCTCTACAACAACGCGAACATCAACGTCAACGCGTCGTCCTCCAACCAGGTGAACCCCGGCACCGGAGTCGTCATGCCGGGCAACTGCATCTCGGTCAACCCGCACCCGAACCCGCCGCGGTTGCAGTACCCGCCGCCGAACCTGTCGCGACTGATCTTCGCTCAGGAGCCGAGCGTCAACTCGTCGCAGGGTCCTCCGGGCAACATCACGACGACCAACCCGCCGTGCGCGGTCATCCCGGTCAACCAGCTGGTTTCGACCTCGATCGCGGACTACTACCCGCACTCGTTCGAGGGCACGTTCAACGGCCCGCAGCTCCCGCCGGGTTCGCCGCCGCCGCCGCCGCCGTTCTGCCCGTTCACGGCACGGCAGCAGATCGGGCACTTCATGTATGTGCTCGACCAGGAGAACGACCAGATCCTCGTCGTCAACAGCAACCGGTTCACAGTGCTCGATACGATCAAGTTGACCGACCCGTACAACATCGCGTTCGCGCCGTCGCTGGCGCTGATGGCGGTGTCGAACTTCTCGTCGTCGACGGTCTCGTTCATCGACACCGATCCGCGGAGCCCGACGTTCCACCAGGTCGTCGCCGAGACGCGTGTCGCACCGGGTCCCACCTCGGTGGCCTGGCAGCCGGACGGTGAGGCCGTGCTGGTGCTGAGCACGACGTCGAACGTGCTGTCCGTCCTCTCGGCCGGCGACTTCGCGGTCGTGACCGAGACGTCGGGCAGTCTGAACCGACCGGTCGACCTCGCGGTGACGCCGCGGTTCTTCAACACCGGCAACCAGTCCGGCGTCTACTACGCCTACATCCTCAACGAGAACGGTTCGATCGCGATCTACGAGTCGGGCCCGAACGAGGGTGGCAACGGCTGGGGCTTCAACGACATCGTCGGCACGATCGACCAGACGTTCCCGCGTGCCCGCTCGATCCGTCTCGACTTCGAGTCGGTGCTGAGCGGCATCTACGTCGGCCACGTCGACGACGGTGGTCTCGGCGTCGTGTCGCGCGTCGAGCTGACGTCCACGCCGTTCGGCCCGCAGCCCACGATCCAGATCACCGGCGGTGGCTTCATCCTCCCGCCGTGGTTCCGGCAGAAGACCTGGTCGGTCACCCGTCAATACGGCGGATTCCAACCGGATCGTCCGAGCAGTGCGCTGCTGTCCGGCAACGCGCCGGTCGACGTCGTCGCCGACGAGTTGATCAACTTCGGCTACGGCACCAACCAGGCGACCCTGTTCAACGCCGGGATCGGCCAGTCGGTGATCGGGCACTCGTCGAAGGGCGGTGTCATGAACGTCGGTGGAGCCGCCATTCCGCCGACCGCGTCGAAGTTCCTGTTCATCGCGCTCGCGGACGCGGGCAAGATCGACGTGTTCGACATCAACACCACGGCGAAGTACACGACGATCGACGTGCCGGGCGTGAACGCCCTGGCCGGATACTTCCGTCAGTGACACGGAGCCACGGCTGCGAACCGAGCCCTGCGCCGCTGGCGCGGGGCTCGTCTCGTTAATCCTTGTGCCAGCGGTCGGAGGGCCGAGAATCCTCGCCGATGCCACGAGGGCAAGATGTTCGCAGGATGTTCGCTGGGGTCGCGGATCGCTACGACCGCGCCAATCGCATCCTGTCGATGGGTGTCGACGTCCGGTGGCGGAAGGCTGCGGTAGCCTTCGCCGGCGTCGGGGCTGGCGAGGAGGCGCTCGACGTTTGCGCGGGGACGGGGGATCTCACCTGTGCGCTGCGGGACGCCGGCGCTCGCGTTGTCGGCTCCGACTTCTGTCCCGAGATGCTCGCGCACGCGGTCGACAAGTGGCCGCACGCCGAGCGCCCGCGGTACGTCGCCGGCGACACGTTGAAGCTGCCGTTCCGTGACGACTCGTTCGATCTGGCGACCGTCGCGTTCGGTATTCGGAACGTCGAGGATCCGACGGCTGGCATTCGTGAACTCGCCCGGGTCGTGCGGCCGGGCGGTCGCGTCGTCGTACTCGAGTTCTGTCGGCCCCGAGTCCCGCTGTTCCGATCGGCGTACATGCTCTACTTCCGGCGCATCCTGCCGCGTCTCGGCAGTTGGATCACAGGCGACCGTGCGGGCGCGTACGAGTATCTCCCGGACTCCGTGATGGCGTTCCCGGAGCGCGAGCAGTTCCTCGAACTGATGCGCGACGCCGGACTCGTCGCGCCGAAGATGAAGGTCCTGACCGGCGGCATCGCCGCGCTCTACCGTGGCGAAGTCGAAGAGCGAACCAACTGAGAAGGTGCGGCCGTCGGGTCCACCCGATCCAGCGAGGGGTTATCTCAACTGGTCGCGCGACCCCGCCGTCGGGCTGTTCGCGGTCCTGCCGCTCTGGCTCGCGTACGAGTTGCTGCGCCTGCAGCTCACGCCTGCCGAGCGCAACGGCGCGGCGATGCTGGTGACCGACACGCTGTCCGCATTCGGCCCGAACTCGTCGACCGTGCTGCGCGCGACGATGGCGCTGATGATCCTGGTCGCGGCGTGGTCGATCCTGCGTCGACGCGTGCCGTGGGCCCGCGTCGCGCTGGTCTCGATGCTGGAGGGGACGTTCTACGGCCTGATGCTCGGCCCGGCGACCGGTGCGCTGACGGTGTTCGTGCTCGACTGGCAGCAGGTATGGCTGATGGTGGGCCGGGACATCGCACCCGACATCGTGAGTTCGCTCGGCGCCGGCATCTTCGAGGAGGCGCTGTTCCGGCTCGGGCTGCTCTCGGTGTGCGCGCTCGCGTTCGGTGGGCTAGCGCGTGCGATGGGGATCTCGCCGCGCGCGGGGTTGGTGCCGGCGCTGCTCGTCAGCGCCGTGCTGTTCTCGTGGTTCCACCACGTCGGGCCAGGTCACGAGGAGTTCGCATGGAACGTCTTCGTGTTCCGTGCCGCTGCCGGGCTGCTGCTCGGCCTGATGTTCGTATTCCGAGGCTTCGCGGTGTGCGTCTACGCACACGCGGTCTACGACCTCCACTACTACCTCACGAATCCATGATGCGTGTCGTCGTCGGCTTGTCGGGTGGCTCGGGCGCGGCGTACGCGCAGCGCTTGCTCGAGGTGTTGCTGCAAGGTGGGCACGAAGTGCACCTGATCGTGACCACGGCTGGACTCCGCGTGTTGCGGTACGAGGCAGGCCTCGAGGTCGAGCCGGACGACCTGGACTCGCTGGTGCGCGTGGAGCTGCGCGAGCACCTCGTCACCTACGGTCTCGACTCGGTCGAGGCGATGCCGGCGAGCGGCAGCGCGAACATCGACGCGGTCGTCATCTGCCCATGCAGCATGGGTACGCTGGCGCGCGTGGCGCACGGCTTCAGCTCGAACCTGCTCGAACGAGCGGCGGACGTCGCGCTCAAGGAGGGCCGTCGTCTCGTCGTCGTGCCGCGAGAGACGCCGCTGTCCGTGGTCCACCTGCGCAACATGCTCGCGCTGGCCGAGGCCGGCGCGGTCGTGCTGCCCGCGATGCCGGGCTTCTACCACCGGCCCGCGCGGGTCGAGGACCTCGTCGACTTCGTCGTGGCGCGGATACTCGACCGGATCGGAGTCGAGCACGAACTGGTCCGGCGGTGGGCGACGCCCGAGCCCGGCGGCGCGTGCCCTTGGGACGAGGGTGAGGTTTGACGGCTACCTCGACGGCGCGAGTGCGGGACTACGCGAGCCTGATCCGCTTCTCCCATACGGTGTTCGCGTTGCCGTTCGCGCTGATTGCGTTGTTCGTCGCGACCGATGGTGCCCCGGGTCTGGTACTGCTGCTGCAGATCGTGACGGCGATGGTGTTCGCTCGATCGGCGGCGATGGCATTCAACCGCTGGCTCGACCGCGACATCGACGCGCGCAACCCGCGCACGGCTGCCCGTGAGATTCCGCGTGGCGTGATCTCCGCGCGTGCCGCCATGGCGTTCACGATCGCCTGTTCGGTCGGCTTCTTGGGGGTCGCCGCGTCGTTGGGCGAACACTGCTTCTGGCTCGCATGGCCGACACTCGGCGTGCTGCTCGGATACAGCTACGCGAAGCGGTTCACCGCGGCGGCCCACCTGTGGCTCGGAATCGCGCTCGGACTCGCCCCACCTGCGGCGTGGGTCGCGGCAGTCGGCGGAGTGGACGCCTCGGTCGTCCCGGCCATGGTGCTCGGTGGAGCCGTCGCGGTCTGGGTCGCTGGGTTCGACGTCCTGTACGCCTGCCAGGACCTGGAGTTCGATCGATCGTCGGGGCTGCGCTCGATCCCGGTCGCGCTCGGTGTCCGGGGAGCGCTGCGCGCCGCGCGCATCTTGCACGTCGCGGCGCTGGTCGGGTTCGGGACGTTCGGCGTGCTCGCCGGTCTCGGTCTACCGTACGCGGTCGGGGGATTCGTCGCGGCGGCGTTCCTCGTCGTCGAGCATCGAATCCTGCGAGCCGACGATCTGAGCCGCATCCCGATGGCGTTCTTCACGATGAACGGCCTGGTCGCACTCGTGCTCCTCGCCGCGACGCTGATCGATGTCTACTGCTGATCGCCCGTTGCCGGCATAATCGCCCGGCGTGGCCAAGCCGAATCCCGAACAGGAACTCACGCGACTGAGCAAACTCGTCGCGCGTCAGCTGCCGCCGGTCGTGGTGATCCTCGGCACCTCGGAGTTCTTCCGGCGTGAGGCGTTCGACGCGGTGCTCGGTGCCGTCGACCCGACGGCCGAGCTGCGGACGATCGACGGGACCGAGTCGACCGATGGCCGGGAGCTCGACGACCTGCGTGGTGCGTCGTTGTTCGGCAGCGGGACCTGGTTGGCCGTGCGCCGGGCCGGGGGTTGGTTGAAGTCCCACGGTGCCGCCCTCGAACAGGTGCTCGGCGCCCGTCGTGATGGCTGTGGCCTCGTGCTCGAGGTGCCGAAGCTCGACCGGCGCACCAAGCTCGCGAAGACGCTCGCCGAGGCGGGGGAGCTGTTCGAGTTCCGCGATCTCTACGCGGAACCCTACGACCGGTCGCGCAGCCCGCTCGAGGCCGAGCTCGTTCGTTGGGTCGTTGCTCGTGCGAGCAAGCGTTCGCTGTCGATCACGAGCGAAGCGGCCTACTTGGTGATCTCGAGCGTTGGCCACGAGCCCGCGGACCTGGTCGCGGAGATCGAGCGACTCGCGCCCATGTTCGAGGGCCGCAAAGTCGACCCGGAGGAACTCCGTCGCCACGTAACGAGCAGCTTCGAGTCGACTCCGTTCGAGTTCGCCGAAGCCGTGCTCGCGCACGACCGGTTGCGCAGCCTGCGCTCGCTGCACGCGATGTTCGCGCGCGGCGTCAAGGGGCGTGACGGGGCGAGCATCGACAAGGGCGGCGTCTTTCCGTTCATCACCAACTGGCTGCATCAGGCGCTCGTCTCGGTCTACGAGGGACGCCGGTTGCTCGAGTCGGGTGTGCCGGCCCGGGACGTCCCGGGGCGACTGGGAGTGCGCGTGTTCGTCGACCGGTATCAGGCGCAGCTCGAGCGCTCGACCACCACCTGGATCGTTCGCGCCCTGCACGAACTGCACGACTGCCAGCGCGGCCTGCGGTCGAGTGGTGAGGACCCGCAGCGACTGCTCGAGCGATTCGTCGCGCGTTGCCTGACCGGGTCCCGCGAGGGCGCCGCATGATCCGCGTCCTGCCGCCGGAGGTCGTCAACCAGATCGCCGCGGGCGAGGTCGTCGAGCGACCGTTCTCGGTCGTGAAGGAACTCGTCGAGAACAGCCTCGACGCTGGCGCATCACGGTTGCGGATCGAACTCGAGGACGGTGGTCGGGCGTTGATCCGGATCACCGACGATGGCGCCGGTTTCGAACCCGGGGATCTCGAACTCGCGTTCGTCAGCCACGCGACGAGCAAGCTCGGCGAGTTGTCGGACCTCGACCATATCGCGAGCCTCGGTTTCCGCGGCGAAGCGCTGGCGTCGATCGGATCGATCGCGCGCACTTCGATCCGCAGCCGAACCAAGTCCAGCGATTCCGGCCACGAGGTGCGGTGCGTCGGCGGGGCGATCGAGCCCGTGCGGCCGTGTTCGGCGGCGCCCGGCACGGTCGTCGAAGTGCGGGACCTGTTCTTCAACACGCCGGCGCGGCGTCGCTTCTTGAAGTCCGAGCGAGCTGAGAAGGCTCGGATCCACGAGATGATCCAACGCCTCGCGTTCGCACGGATCGACGTCGACTTCACGTTCGTCGTCGACGGCAAGGAGATCCTCCGACTTCCGGTCGAGCGCGACCTGCGAGATCGTATCGCGCGCACGCTCGGTCGCGACGTGGCCGAGAACCTCCATCCGGTCTCGCTCGTGTGGGACGACCATCGCGTTGCGGGCTACGCTGGGGACCCGGATCTCGCCCGCCGGGACTCGACGCGCGAGCTGCTCTACATCAACGGAAGGCTCGCGCGGGACAAGTCTGCGGGCCACGCCGTTCGTCAGGCCTATCGCGAGTACCTGATGGGCGGGCGACACCCGGTCTACGTGCTGCAGCTCTCGCTTCCGCCGGAGCAGGTCGACGTCAACGTGCACCCGACGAAGTCCGAAGTGCGGTTTCTCGACGGACGCCGCGTCGCGGGGCTGCTGCACGACGCCGTGCGGGGAGCGCTCGCCGGTCGCGGTTCTTCCGTGCGGCCCGAGTCGACGAGTTCGCTCGCGGTCAGCGAGGACAAGCCGCGGGCGCGGTCCGGGTTCCCGGCTCTCGGTCCGGGTCTGTTCCATGGCACTCGTCCGGCGGCCGCGGCTGAGCGCGCCGTCCCCACGGCTGCGCGCGCCGACGCCACTTCGTCCGTGCCGGCCGAGCGTCGAACCGTTCCCAACCCGTTCGCCGATCTCGAGCACCGGGAGTTCCTGCAGGTCGCAGACCTGTACATCGTGCTCGAGGGCGACGACGGCGCGCTCGTCGTCGTCGACCAACATGCGCTCCACGAGCGCGTCATGTACGAACGATTGTTGCGCAAGCACGCCAGCCGCGAGGCCGCGTTCACGCAGCGTTTGCTCGTGCCCGAGGTCGTCGAGTTGACGCCGGCCGACAAGGCATTCGTGCTCGACGCGAGGGACTGCCTCGCCGACGAGGGCCTCGAGATCGCGGACTTCGGCGGGGATGCGATCGCGATCGAGGCGATCCCTGCGGTGCTCGATCGAATTCGGCCGCAGGCACTGATCGAGTCGTTCCTGCACGGCTCGGACGACGCACGGCCGACGACCGACGTTGCGATTCGCGAGCGGTTCCACTCGATGGCGTGCCGCTCCTCGATCATGAGCGGCGACTCGCTGAGCCACGACGAGATCCGGACGCTGCTCGTCGAAGCGGCGACGCTCGAGCATCCGCACAACTGTCCGCACGGACGTCCGACGACGTTGACGTTCGGCGCGAGCGAGCTCGAGCGCTTCTTCCGGCGTCGGATCTGAGCGCTGACCGACCGGGGTCGATGCTAGTTGCGGTAGGTGATCCGACCGCGCGTCAGGTCGTACGGCGACACTTCGATCGTGACCGTGTCACCGGGCAGGATGCGGATGAAGTGCTTGCGCATCTTGCCGGAGACGTGAGCCAGGATCGTGTGGCCGTTCTCCATCTCGACTTTGAATCGAGCGCCTGACAGGGCTTCGACGACCTTGCCCTGCAGGGTGATCGCTTCTTCTTTCGCCAAAGATTCCTCCGGGAGGGTGGGGGTGTGCGGACGCGGGGGCACGATGATTCCACAGATCGGATCCAGGGGCAACCTGGCGTTTTGGCCGGAAACCCAGTCGATCGCCCTTTTTGAACTGGCCTACTTCCGTGTGGTTGGCGAACGGGCGACTCGTCGGAAGTCGCGCGTCACCGTGCTCGAGTTCGGCGCACGGAGAAGTGGAGCCCCTCCTCGGTCCGCCGGAACAGGTCGGAGTTCTCGGGGCCGCCGCTCGCGATCGGTTCATCGTTCCGCGGGCGGCACGGGAGAGGGGTTCGGGGCCCGCGACTCGGGTCGGGCGGGACAGCACCGAGATTCTCGCGTGCCGTCCGGACGAAACCGAACGGCCGCCGCCGTCGATCGAATCCGGCCCGAGTCGAATCCACCCACACGGAAGTGGGCCAGTCCCTCAGGTCTTCGGTCGTGTGAACGCAGCCGGCTCCAACCGCGGCTCGAGGTCGAGCTTCGTGATCTCGATCGTCGCCACCGCCGCCGGCCGTTGCGGCTCCGGCCGGATCTCGAAGATCTCGAGCTTGGTCGGAATCAGCGCCCCGCCACGCGACCGATAGTCATCGAAGATCACGAGTTCGCTGCGGTCGATCGGCTCACCGGACTCCCCGATCGGGGTGGCGCGCACCGCCTGGAGGCGCCCGTCCTTCGCCCAGACCTCGATCGAGACGGTCGCGGTCTTGCCCTCGTCGGCGAAGATCGGGAACCCGTCGAGCAGGCCCCGCGTGTAGTCGCACTCGCCGCGATCGAGCCGGCCGAGCTTCAGCTCGCGCTTCTCGACCGGCGCTGGGTCGCGCAGGTCGCGCAGCGTCGCCGCCGGATCCAGGAATCGGAGCAACTGCTTCGCGAGGCCGGTGTGGCGCTTGAGTTCGCGCAGGTCC
>JAGQQZ010000660.1 GCA_020425915.1 Planctomycetota bacterium
AACTCATCCGGTCGGTGAACACGACGCCTTCGATGTGGTCGATCTCGTGCTGGATCACGCGGGCGAGGAAGTCGGTCGCGACGAACTCGTGCTCGTCGCCGCCGAGGTCCTGGTAGGCGAGCACGACGCGGGTCGAGCGCTCGACCTCGCCGTAGATGCCGGGGAACGAGAGGCAGCCCTCCTCGCCCCATTCCTTGCCCTTGCGCGAGATGATCTTCGGGTTGACGAGGGCCATCTCCTGGTCGGATTGGCCCCGCTCGCCGGTCGGGTTCAGGACCAGCAGAGCGAGATCGATGTCGACCTGCGGGGCCGCGAGGCCGACGCCGCGCTGGACGTACATCGCGTCGAACATCTGCTTGGCGGTGTCGCGGAGCGCCTGGTCGAAGGTCTCGACGCGCTTGCCGCCGCGGCGCAGGGAGGGATGCGGGTAGATGACGACGTCCATGGGCCGTAGGGAATAAGACAAGACCCGGTGGGACGCCAGCGGTGAGGGGAGCGCTGGGCCGTGGAAGCGGGCATTCGATGCGATGCGATGCCTTGCCCCATGATGGGGCCCTGGCTATCGTGCTCCGCCCTCCGCGCCTGCGAAGCATGGATCTCAGCAAGCACCTCGAAACCGCCGCCGACGCCGTCAAGCGCCGGAACTATCCGTTCGCGGTCAAGCTGTACTCGCAGCTGTTGGCGCTGCAGCCAGACAGTGGCGAGGCCCGCGCCGGACTTCGCACTGCACTGTTCAAGAAGGCCGAGCAGAAGCCGCCGAGCAAGGTCGTGGCGCTGATCGGCGGCGGACTGCACCTGTTGTCGGGTGCGGTCAGCCGGATGTTCGGACGGCACGCGGCCGCGGCGAAGGCCTACGAGCGCTACCTCGCGCTCGACCCGCTCGACGAGTCGGTCAACCTCAAGCTCGCCGATTCACTCGAGCGGGCCGGTTTCGAGAAGTCGGCGTTGGCCGTTTATCGTGCCTATGCCGAGCACCAACCGCGCTGTCTCGTCGCGTCTCGTTCCGCCGGCGCGATGCTCTACCGCGCGGGTGACCACGACGCCGCGCTGGCGATGTACGAACAGGCGCTGAAGGTCGACCCGCGCGACCAGGAGTCGCTCAAGGCGCGGAAGAACCTCGCGGCCGAGGGCGCGCTGCGATCCACCGGTATCGAGGACGTGCAGAGTTCACGCGAACTGATCCGCGACAAGTCGGCGCAGAAGGCGATCGAGAAGCAGACCCGTCTCCAGCTCACGCCCGAGGAGATCGAGGCCGAGCTCGACGAGATCGACGCGATCATCGCCGAGAACCCGGACGACACGAAGTCGCTGCTGCGGTCGGGCGAGCTGCTCGCGATGCGTGGCGACAAGCAGGCCGCGCTCGATGCGTTCGAGCGCGTGCTCCAACTCGATCCGTCGCGCTCCGATCTCGCGGATCGAGCCGGCGACCTGCGGCTCGAGATCCAGGACCAGCGCGTTCAGAAGGCGCTCGCCCGTGGCGACGCCTCGGCTGCCGAGTTCGCCGAGAAGGCGCTGTTCGAGGCGCGCGTCGCCGAGTATCGGCGCCGGTCGGAGGCCAACCCGACCGACCTCGGACTGCGGTTCGAACTCGGCAAGGCGCTCCACGACAACGGCGTCCACGACGCGGCGATCGCGGAGCTCCAGCAGGCCGTCAAGGACCCGCGGCACAAGGTCGAGGCCTTGCTCGTGCTCGGTAAGGCCTTTCGTGCCAAGGACTTGGGGGATTTGGCCTTCGGGCAGCTCGAGAAGGCTCTCGAAGCAACGCACGGATCTGGCGCGATGGCCAAGGATGTGCTTTACGAACTGGGGTCTTTGGCGGAGGATCTCGGCCGCTCCGGCGAAGCCCTGACCTATTTCTCGCGGATCCTCGAAGAGGACATCGGGTTCCGCGACGTCGCCGACAAGGTGCAACAACTCAAGAGTTCGAACTGAACGACTGACACTCCATGGCTCATAGCAAGCAAGCTCAGAAGCGGATCCGCAGCTCGGAGAAGCGTCGCATGCACAACAAGGCGATCGCCTCGCGCATGCGCACCGAGATCAAGCGAGTTCTCGCGGCGGTGCAGAACGGCGACCTGGACGCGGCCAAGGCCGCGCTGCCGAACGCCTACTCGCAGGTGGATCGCGCGGCGAAGACCAACATCATCCACAGGAACGCCGCGGCCAACCGCAAGAGTATGCTGGCGCGAGCGATCGCGCGCGCGACGAGCTGACCGTTCGGCTCCCCGCCCGACCCCGGCCCGTGAGCGCGCGGAGTTTGGCACCCCTCTCGTACATTGAAGCGCGCGAGCGGTCCGTACCGACCGATCGCGCGTTTTCGTTTGCTCTCGAATCCCCATGATCCAAGTCGACAAGATCACGAAGCGATTCGGCCCGATCACCGCGGCCGATCAGATCGAGTTCGAAGTCCAGCGTGGTGAAGTGCTCGGTTTCCTGGGGCCCAACGGGGCCGGGAAGTCGACCACGATGAAGATCCTGACGTGTTTCCTGGCGCCCGACTCGGGCACGGCACGGGTCGGCGGCCACGACATCCTGCAGGACCCGATCGCCGTCCGCCGCGCCGTGGGCTACGTGCCGGAGAACGCACCGCTCTACGACGACATGACGGTCGCGAGTTTCCTGGGCTTCGTCTGTGAGGTCCGAGGGATCCCGGGGACCGAGGCGAGGGCGGCCATCGACCGCGTGCTGAGCCAGTGCGCACTGCAGGGCGTCGAACACCAGACCATCGACACGTTGTCGAAGGGCTACAAGCGACGCGTCGGTCTCGCGCAGGCGTTCCTGCACGACCCCGACATCCTGATCCTCGACGAGCCGACCGACGGGCTCGATCCGAATCAGAAACACGATGTGCGCGAGCTGATCCGGGGCATGGGCCAGGACAAGTGCATCATCATCTCGACCCACATCCTCGAGGAGGTCGACGCGGTGTGCTCGCGAGCGATCATCATCGCACAGGGGCGCGTGCTCGCTGACGCGACGCCGGCGGAACTCAAGGCCAAGGGGGATGGCAAGCTCGAGACCTTCTTCCGTCGGATCACGCTCGGCGACCTCGTTCCGGCAGGGGGTGCGGCATGACGGCCATGCAAGCGGTCATGCGGCGCGAGTTCCGGAGCTACTTCGGGACGCCGCTCGCATACGTGTTCCTCTGCGTGTTCCTGTGGGCCGCCGCGTTCGGTGCGTTCAAGGATCAGCTGTTCGAGATGCGCGACGCGAACCTGCGCGTGTTCTTCTCGTACCTGCCGTGGCTGTTTGCCTTCCTCGCGCCCGCGATCGCGATGCGGACTTGGGCGGAGGAACGTCGGACCGGCACGGTCGAGTTGTTGCTGACCTTGCCGGTGACCGTCCGGCAGGCAGTCCTGGGCAAGTTCTTCGCCGGCTGGGCGGTGTTCGCAATCGCGCTGCTCCTCACGACGCCGATCGTCTTCTCGGTCGAGTATCTTGGCGACCCCGACTACGGTCCGATCTTCGCGGGCTATCTCGGGGCGCTGTTGATGTCGGGGGCCTATCTCGCGATCGGAACGTTCTTCTCCGCGCTGACGAAGAATCAAGTCATCGCGTTCATCGTCGCGGCCGTCGTCTGCCTCATCCTCGTGTTCCTCGGCCAGCCGTCGATGATCGCGACGCTCGACGAGTTCCCGCTGACTTCATGGTTGGCGCCGTTCGTCGAGCAGATGAGCTTCGCGGTTCACTTCGACCTGCTGCAGCGCGGCGTCATCGAACTCCGGAACATCGTGTTCCCGCTCGTCGTCATCGCGGCGTTCCTGATCTGCAGCGTCGTCATCCTGAACGAGCAGAAGGCCCGCTGAGGGGGTATCGAAGATGACCAGTTTCGGACGTTCGATCCTCGGGATCGTGTTCATCCTCGTGATCGCGTTCTGCCTCTCGTTCGCCGTGTCCAAGGGCACCGAGAGATGGGGCGGCATCGACCTGACCGAGGACAGCCTCTACACGCTGAGCGACGGATCCAAGCAGATCGTCGCGTCGCTGCCGCGACCGCTGACGGTGACGCTCTTCTACTCGAAGAAGGCCGCCGACAATACCGGCTCCGACTTCTTCACCCGGTTCCACAACTACTACTACTACGTCCGCGACCTGCTGCGGGCCTACGCGCGCCACAGCGGCGGGAAGCTGACGCTGCTGGAGTACGATCCCGAGGCGTTCTCGGACGCGGAGCAGGAGGCCGAGCGACTCGGCATCACGGCTCACCCGCTGACGGAGAGCTCGCGCTTCTACTTCGGCATCGCGGTGACGAGTGGCGGTGGTGCGAAGGAAATCATCCCGTCGCTCGTCGACACGCGTCCCTCGGAGCAGGCGCAACTCGAGTACCGCATCAGCGAGCTCATCGACCTCGCGTCGCGGCGCAAGAAGACTCGGGTCGGTCTGCTGTCGTCGATCCAGGTCAACGGCGAGGACCTGAGTCCCTACATGCGGCAGATGATGCAGATGCAGGGGCAGCAGATTCCCGAGGCGTGGCTCACGGTCGACCAGCTCAAGCGGTTCTACGAAGTGCAGGACGTCGCGGCCGACGTCGCGTCGATCGATCCGACGCTCGACTACTTGCTCGTCGTCCACCCGAAGGAGTTGTCGGAGAAGACGCTGTACGCGATCGATCAGTTCGTGATGCGTGGCGGCAAGCTGATGGCGTTCGTCGACCCCAACTGTCTGCTCGCCGACGAGCCTCCGCAGCAGCAGAACAACCCGTTCGGCGGTGCCCAGCACGACAAGTCGTCGAACCTGAATCGGCTGACCAAGAACTGGGGCGTCGAGCTCGAAGGCAAGCAGTTCGCCGGTGACCTACGCTACGGAGCGCGCGTGCCGCTGCGGAACGGGCGGGTCGTGCGATTCGTCGGCAAGATGGACTTCGACGGTGAGGCCCTGGCCGCGAGCCAGATCGTCACCAACGGCCTCGACACGGTGACCATGTTCCTGCCCGGCGTGTTGCGCACGACCGAAGTCGAGGGCGTCGAGGTGACGCCGCTGATTCGGACGTCGCCGACCGGCAATACCTGGACCGCGAGTTCGTTCGAACTCGGCGGGCCGATGGGCATGGACCTCGAGCGGCTGTCGCAGAAGTTCGAGCCCGGTGCCGAGGAGCTCACGGTCGCGGCGATGATCTCGGGCAAGTTGAAGAGCGCGTTCCCGGATGGTGCTCCGAAGGCCGACGCAGCCGAGGACGGCGATGGCTCCGACGGCGAGGCCGACGTCGCCGACGAGGGACCGAAGCCGGCCGAAGCTCACATCGCGGAGTCGAGTGTGTCCAACACGGTCATCGTCGTCGCCGATGTCGACATGTTGACCGACAGCGCGGCGTTCCAGCGATCGCTCTTCGGCTACACGATGGCGAACTCGAACGTTGCGTTCCTGATGAACTCGCTCGATTTCCTTGCCGGATCGGATGCACTGATCAGCATCCGTGCGCGCAAGCAGTTCACGCGGCCGTTCGGACTCATCGACGAGATCGAGCGGAAGGCCGACGAGCAGACGCGGGAGCAGGTCGCGAAGATCAATGAGCAGATCGAGCAGTTCGATTCCGAGCTGAGCGAACTACGCAAGACCGCGACCGCGGAGAACGTCGGCGTCAAGCAGAGCCAGGCGTACGAGAAAGAGCGGGTTCTGAACCAGAAGAAGCGCGAGGCGACCAACGAACTCAGAGCCGTCCAGAAGGCCAAGCTCGACGAGATCCAGTCGATCGGCGACCGGATCAAGGTCGCGAACATCTTCGGTGTCCCAGCGCTCGTGGCTGCGATCGGAGTCGCGTTGTTCTTCGTCCGGCGCAGTCGACGTCAGCGGGCCGAGGCCGAAGGAGCTCGATCATGAACCAGAAGACTCTCACGTTGCTCGGGATCGCCGCGGCCGTTTCGATCGTCATCGCCGTCGCGGTCGGAGCTTGGAAGCCGACGCCGGACTTCGACAACTCGGGGATCCGCGATCTCGTGCAGGATCTCAACCCGAGCGCGGTGCATGCGATCGAGATCGAGGCCGACGGCGAGTCGGCACGGCTCGTGCGCCAGGGCAGCGGATTCGTCGTCGCGAGCAAGCTCAACTACCCGGCTTCGATCGAGCAGATCGATCGAGTGATCGGCGAGTGCATGAAGATTCGTACCGACGCGCGCGTGACCGACGACCCGGCCGACCACGAGGCGCTGAAGGTGCGCGAAGTCGACGAGGGCGTGCAGCACGTGCGGTTCCTCGACGCCGATGGCAAGCTGATCGTCGGCTTGCTGGTCCACGACGAGCCGGCCAGCGATCTCGGACGCGGCTTCTTCGTGCGCCTCGAGGGCGAGGACGCGGTCTATCACACGACCGACTACGTGTCGTTCCAGGCCGGGAGCCTCGACTATGTCGACAAGGACATCCTGGATCTCCCGCGCGAGGACATCGCTCGGGTGCTGGCACAGAATTCGGGCGGCGAGTACACGATCCTCAGCCCGGAGAAGGGTAAGGTCGAACTGCAGGACATCCCGGCCGGCAAGCAGGTCAAGGGCAACGGCCACGAGAGCGTGTTCGGCGCGGCGACGCGGTTGTCGTTCACCGACTTCCAGCCGGCCGCGGACGTCAAGGACCTGACCTTCGACTCGGTCTACGAAGTCGAGACACGCAGTCAGGCGGAGTACCGATTCGAGATCGCGACGCAGACCGAACCCGCCGCGACCGAAGGCGGCGAGCCGACGTCGAAATACTTCGTGCGCGTCAGCGCGAAGTACGTCGGACCGCGCCAGGTCAAGATGGAGAAGGACGCCGACGACGCCGAGAAGAAGCGGCTCGAGGGTCTGATGCTCGCGCAGGACGCGGTCGACGCGTTCAACCTGCAGCACCAGAGCTGGGTCTACGAGTTGCCGGGCTACAAGGCGAAGGTGATGGTCAAGCCGCTCGAGGAGTTGCTCGAGGACGAGAAGCCGCCCGAGGACGCCGCGGCGCCCGAGGGCGACGAACCGCCCTCGGACAAGTAGGCGCGAACGCGGCTCACGCCGCGCAGGCCAATCCGACCCAGTGGCACGGCGCGTAGTCGTGCCACCGCTCGCGCTCACGGTCCGAGATGAAGCCCGCGCGGGCGAGCCGGTCGATGAGCAGGTTGCGCAGCCGCTGCTTGCGGCGGCCGCGCGCGCGTTGGTAGTCGTCGATCAGTTCCTGGTCGCGCTCGAGGAACTCTCGGCAGGCCGCTTCGCCGACGGGATCGGCGGCCGAATCGGACGTGTCCGGGGTGCGCTCGGCGCCCCGGTGGTTGCGGTAGTAGCGCCATTCGCGACGCAGGTCGGTACGGTTCAGGTCCTTCTGCAGGAACGCCCACGAATCGGGCGTCGAAGTGGTTTCCATGGTTCGGTTCGCGATCGGTCCGCCCGTGGTCGAACGCCGACGACGGGTCCGGGAGGCCCCCGTTCGGGAGCCGTGAAGCCAACACTCAGGCGGCGATCGCGAAGTGGTCGGCGGCCGAACCGTGCCGCAGCGTGAGCCAGCGCATCAGATGTGTCCAGCGACGGAGTGCCCAGACCGTGTCGTCGGGCGCGAGGACGGCCTCGCCGACTCGCTCGACCAGGCGTCCTACGCGGCGGCGGCGGCGGGCATACTCCTCTCGGTACTTGCGGAGGAGGTGCAGGATCGGCGTCAGCAGGATCCGCCAGACCCGGGCGAGGCGACCCAGGTTCTTGCGGCTTCTCCGGCTTGGCCTCGTGCGTTCCATCGTCATCCGCCATTAGGCCAGAACGGCCGCCGAATGTGCGGCGAAATATCCGGCCGGGCGGATTTCCAGCCGGTCAGTCGACGACGAGCCAGCGGACCCCGTCGAGATCCTCGATCGAGCGCGTGCGGTACGAAGAAGGATCCAGACCGCGTGGTGGGCGGTCGTCTTGCCAGCGGGCGCCGACGAGATCGATGCCGTCGGTGGTGGCGCCGGAGAACTCGGCGCCGGTCAGCGTCGCGTACGCGAGGTTCGCACCCCGCAGGTCCGCGGCGGACAGATTCGCGGTCGACAGGTCGGCGCCGCGTAGGTCGGCGTCCGCGAGCCGGGCGCCGCTGAAGCTCGCGCCCCGCAGTCGGGTGGACGCGAAC
>JAGQQZ010000661.1 GCA_020425915.1 Planctomycetota bacterium
CCCGTCCACGAAGAACTGCCGCCGCCCCTTCTCGGTCAACGGCTTGCTCAACGCAACAGCACCCTCGCGCACTTCCGTCGCCGCTCCGAGCAACTCGTCGAACAGCTCGTTCCGGAACGGCGGCACCATCCACGTCGCGCTCGCTTGTCCGAGCACCGCCATCCCGTGCCGCCCGATGCGCAACGCGTCGGCGTCGTCACCGCCGAACTCGTGCCACCAACCTCCGAGGTCGACACCCTTGCCGTGACACGCATAGGCGACGACCCGATCGTCCCGTTCGAGCACGAACACGTCGCACGCCGTCCCTTCGAGCAGCATCCGCATTTCGCACTCGTCCCGCTCGATGCGCCACGGCTTGCGCGCGTGGATCTCGGTCAGCGCGGGAACGTCCCGCGATTCGAACGGGCGCGCAGCGGCGTCCGGTTCGAGGTCCGCGGGTGCGTACACGACCTCGGCCTGCGTGCCGGCGATCGCGTAGCCGAGCTTGGCGTAGAACTCCCAACGATCGGACCACAGCAGGATCGCGTCCTGCCCGGCCGACACTTCGCGGTCGGCGATGTGGTGGAGCAGCCGACTCGCGTGCTGCTCGCCGCGGGCCTCGGGGGCGGTCGTGACCGCGCCGACCAGCGTCACCGCGACGGGGCCCGGCGACGTCCAGGCCGTGAGTCGACGCACGGCGGCATGGCTGACGATTCGGCCGTCCTCGTCACGGATGCCGAACGAGGTGACATCGACGTCGTCACCGAACAGCTGCGGGTAGGTCCCGAGCAGCGAGTGCCCCGGTTCTTCGAGCAGCCACTCGGCGATCCGCGGTTCGATCTGGCGTCGTTCGTCGGACGAGATTTCGGCGACCGCCGCTGTCGTCGTCAGGTTCACGACTGCGACCTGCGGTAGGCGTCCTCGAGCTTCTTCCTGAGGTCCATGACGACGCTGAAGTCGTCGTCCGCTTGCTTCATCGCGTCGCGCAACTTGTCGACGTCCTCGACCGACTCTTCGACCTTGCTCTGTTTGGCGACGGCTTCGAGCTTCTCGAGCAGTCGCCGGAACTCGGTCGGGCCGGTCTGTTCGGGTTTGCCGGCGTGGTGTGCCGGGTCCGGACCCTTCACGCCGTCGATGCGCATGCGTTCGTCGATGTTCATCGTCATCTCAGGAAGTTGAGCAGGCTGGTCTGGACGATCCCGGCGCTGACCTGCAGGGACGCCTGGTAGAGGCTGTTGCGTTGGTTGAAGTCGACGATCGCCTCGACGATGTCGGTGTCGCGCTCGAGCGACATCGACTCGGTCGCGCCGGTCTTCAGGTTCTCGACGCGGTTCTGGACCAGCGACATGTTGTCGGCTCGGAAGCCGAGGTTGCGCAGCGCCGTGAGGATCTGCTCGTGCGCGTTGTCGATGTCGCCGAGGCTGTCGGTGAGTCGCTGGCTGACGACGGCCTGCGGCTCGTTCGACTCGTTGCGCAGGATGTCGCGCACCGCGATCAACGTCGAGAACACGTCGAACGTGCCCTCGTAGCGGATCCGTTCGGTGCCGACGTTGTTCAGCGCGCTGACGTCGACGTTCAGCTTCGAACCGTCGACCGAGTCCGTCACGCGGATCGAACTCGACGTGAAGTCGGTCTCGGTCGTCGTCGCGCCGCCGTCGAGGCTCAGCGACGCGCGGCTCGTGAACGTGCCGGTCGTCGGCGAGATCGGTAGCGTCAGGTTGAGACTGATCGTGTGGTTCGGGTCGCTGCCGACCTGCACGTCGTTGTCACCGCCGGACACCGTGATGTTCGGTCCGCCGTTGATGCTGAGCTGGTTCGGCGCCGTGAAGGTGTAGTTCATCGGTCCGAGCGCGGTCGTCGTCCCGGAGCCAGCGGCGATGCCGGTGATCGTGCCCGGCAACGTGAGTCCCGCGAACCCGATCGTCAGTCGGTCCGCGCCGACTCCGGTGTCGATGCCGGGCGCACTCGTGGCCCCCGTCGTGCCATCGAACGTGGTCGCGCCGCGCTGGTGGTTCTGGAAGATCTCGTCGCCCGGGATGTTGATCTCCGTATCGACGTTCGGCGCGATGTTGATCTCGAGCCGCTCGTCGTTGCCGCGGTAGCGCACGGCGGTTCCGCTGCCGTTGTCGATCAGTTCGAACGGGGATCCGTCGGTCGACGTTCCGCCGAAGATCGAACGGCCGGCGCGGTTCGCGTTCGCGATCGAGACCATCTGCGATAGGATCTGGTCGATCTCGCCGGCGATGCTCCGTCGATCGGTCTCGGACAACGCGCCGTTCGCGCCCTGCACGGTCAGTTCGCGGACCCGCTGCATGATCGACGACGCGTCCTCGAGCGACGCGGTCGCGGTGTCGAGCGTGCTGCGCGCGAGTTCGATGTTGTCGAGGTTCTGGTCGAGCGAGCGGATCTCGTTCTTCAGCGGGACGATCCGCAGCATCGCGACCGGGTCGTCGGACGGCCGGTGAACGCGAATGCCGCTGGCGATCTGGGTCTGCAGCTGGGTCGAACCGCGCAGGTTGTTCTGGATGTTCGTCAGCGACTGCCGATAGAGCATCGCTTGCGTGATGCGTGTCATCGCTACCTCGCTAGGCTCCGAGTTGGATCAGCGTGTTGGTCAGCTCCTGCACGGTGCTGATGAATGGTGCCGCCGCTTCGAACGCTTGCTGGTGCCGGACCAGGTCGACCATCTCCTCGTCGATGTTGACGCCGGAGATCGACTCCCGCTCCTGCTCGAGCGTGTTCATCAGTGACTGTTCCGCGAGCGCGGTGCTCTCGGCGGCTTCGACCTCGAATCCGAGATCCGTGATCACGTCGCTGTAGAAATTCTCGATCGTCGAACCGCCGAGCGCACCGAGCGCGTCGTCGCGCAGCTCCATGAACCGCTCCAGGTTCGAGCCGTCGCCGGATGCATCGCTGAGGCCGCCCGCGAACAGGTCCGGGTTGTCCTGCAACGCGTCGTTGACGGAGAGCGAGGCCGCGTCCGACCCGACGAACAGGCTGTTCATCCCGATCGCCGCGAGGATGTCGGTGGTGTCGCTGTCCGCGAGCGTGTTCACCTCGAACGCCTCGTTGTGCGTCGCGCTGACGATGCCCTGGGAGAACGAGACCTGGATGCCGTTCCCGGCGTCGAGCTTCGCGCCGTCGTAGCCGGCGCCGACGTCGAGCGTTCCGATCCTCGTGCCGTTCGAGTCGAACACGCCGACCGTGAGTCCGGGGGTCACGCCGATCTCGCCGTCGCTGTCCGGCACGAACGTCATCAGGCCGTTGTCCGAGCCGGTGTAGCTGCCGCCGATCTCGACCTCGACGCCGTCGTCCTGGCCCGAGGCCGGACCGGTCGGCATGCCGAGTGCTGCCAGCGGACCGCCGGCGCCGTCGGCCAGCGTGAGCTGGGCGCCGGCTCCGGACGCATCGCTGCGGATCACGAGGCGGCCGCCGATGCTGCGCGCCGTCGCGTTCGTGAGGTCGTCGTTGATCGCCGCGGCGAGTTCCTCGGCGGTCGCCGCGGACGTCGATTCA
>JAGQQZ010000662.1 GCA_020425915.1 Planctomycetota bacterium
AAACCACCGTGGGATCGCGTGATCCGTGCGGTTCGGGTCTCAAGCCGCGCCCGTCTGCCGGCCGATGACGCTTCCAGCCTCGATGGCCGCCAGACCCCGAATCACCTTCCTCGCCGATCGGCCGCGCTGGGCGCAGGCCCGGACGGCCCGCGCGATCAGCCGCTATCTGGCGGACGATTTCGAGTGTCGTGTGGTGTTCGCCAACGAGGAGCCGGACCTCCGGGCGTGGCCGAGCGACCTGCTCCACATCGGCTCATGGGATTCGACGTGGCACCGATCGTTCGGCTTCGAACGGGAACGGATCGTGAAGTCGGTCACCAACCACCGATGGGCCGAGGCGTCGCTGGCTCCCGACCGGTTCGTGGCCGAGTGGCTGGACGACGCCGGTACGCTGACGTGTTGCTCCGAGCGGCTCCGCCGCTCGCTCGCACCCTACTGCGACATCCATCTGACCCCGATGGGCTTCGACCCGTTCGTCTTCCCCGGTCCGTCGCGCGCCCGTGGGCCGCTGCGGTTCGGCTGGGCCGGGGTCCGGAGCGACGCGTCGAAGGGACTCGACGAGATCCTTCGACCTGCGCTCGGCGACTCGGCAGAGCTGAGCATCGCCGGTGGGGGGCTCACGCTCGCGGAGATGGGCGACTTCTTCCGTTCGGTGGACGTCATCGCCGTCGCGTCCCAACACGACGGTGCGCCGTTGACCTTGATCGAGGCGATGGCGAGCGGGTGCTATCCGATCTGCACCGACGTCGGCATCGTCCCGGAGTTGATCGCCGACGGACAGAACGGACTCGTCGTCCCGGGCGAGGTCGAGGCGTTCCGCGAGGCATTCGAATGGTGTCGCGCGAACGTCGAGACGGTGCGCCAGGTCGGACGGCAGAACGCCGAGACGATGCGGCGCCGGAGGACGTGGGAACACGTCGCCGACAAGTGGCGCGAGGCGTTCTGGACCGCACTCGATCGCAGCTCGCGACAGGACTGGGTGCCACGACCGGCGGTTTCGAAGCCCGCGACGGCGCGCCGATCCGACGAAGTGCGCCCGGAGCCCGCGAACCACGCGCGTCGCGTGGCGCTGCTCTCGCCCCACTACGACACGGGCAGGCTCGACGATCAGATCGTCGAGCTCGCGACGCGGCGTCTACTCGGCGAGCGACACTTCGAATGTGGTCCATCGGATCGAGCGCCGAACGACTCGGAACTCGAGCGACTGCGAGACTGCGAGCTGGCCGTCGTCTGCGGCGGTGACCTCACGCACCAGGTCTGGGACGGAGCGCTTGCACCGCGGGCGCTCCAACGGCTCGGGCTGCCGATCGTGACGCTCGGCGTCCGTTGTTCGGACGGCGCGAGCGTCGGCGCGGAACTCGAGGAGTTCGCGGGCCGCTGCCGCGGTATCGGAACGCTCGACGAAGCGAGCCGGCGCGAACTCGCGGCGGTTGGGATCGATCGAGCGGCGACCGTCGGATCTCCCGTGTTGTTCTTCGAGTCGGACGAGGAACACCGCAGTGGTGACGGCGTGCCCGTCATCGTCCTCCACGGCAACCGGCTGTCCGGCGTGCTCGACGAGGTCTGCGCCGCGCTCGACCCGATCCTGCTCGTCAGCGACGTCGAGGACTTCCGCACCGCGACGCGGCTCGTTCGCCGTCACGGGTCCCAGACGATCGTGCGCGGCGATCACCTGTCGCGTCATCTGGCCGCCGCGGGCCGCGTCCTGTCGTTGCGCGCGCCGCACGGATTGTTGGCGCTCGCGCTCGGGAGCCACGTCGTGTTCGCCGGCGACGACCCGGAAGTCGGCGCAGTGCGCTCGTTGTTGCGCATGGAGCCGTGCGAGGAGTCCGCACTCGTCGACGCGATCGTCGACCCGCGCTCCGACGACGGCCGAATCGCCGAGGCCGTCGCGGGCGTCGAACTGGCGATGGGCCGCCTGCTGCAGGAGTGCGGTCTCACGTCGCGCGTGCCGGTCGCCGCGACCTGCTGAGTCGTCACCGCGCGACGAGCACGACGTTGGCGACGACCGGTGCGATCGCGATCGACTCGGGGTCACGTGAGAGCCGACCCCAGTGTTCGGTCCACGCCTCGCGCTCGGCTCGCGTGAGGAGCCCACCGCGTACGAGCCGGGGAAGATAGACCTCGAAGAAGTCCTCGATCCACTGCCAGACCGAGTCGCCCGGACGCCCGGACCGCGCGATCAGCTCGAACGTCCGAAGCTCGAAGCCGGTCCGCTTCGCAATCTCCGGCAGCCGTTCGGCGACGTCGATCTCGCCCGGACTGGTGCGCCAACTCGCCATGCAGGCTGCGACCGCTCGTTCGACTGCCGGGTCGCGTGGAATCACGCGGAACCGTCCCCAGTCGACATACTCCTGCAGCAGCAACGCGCCGCCGGGCCGGAGTGCGTGGCGGACGTTGCGCAGGACGCTCTCGACGTCGTCGATCCACGACAGGACCCAGCGACCGTAGGCGACGTCGATGCTCTCGGCCGGAAGGGAGAGGTCCTCGAGTTTGCACCGCAGGGGTTCGACGTTGCCAAGTCCGAGTCGATCCGCTTCGCGCGTCAGGTGATCGAGGAACTCACGGCTCGCGTCGCAGGCGATGACGCCGCCACCCGGTCCGACCTGTCTGGCGAGCTCGATGGTCGTGAACCCAGGACCGCAGCCGATGTCGAGCACGGTTGCATCGGCGAGCGAGACCTGTTCGACGAGCGAGCGGAGCTGGGGCAGCCAGGTCTCGTGTTGGGTGCGAAGCCGAGCGAGTTCGTCGGGGTCGGTGCCGAGGATGTAGTCGGGTTCCGGGTGGGTGGCCATCGGCGTGTCGCGGGACTCTATACGTTCGGCAGGGGTTGGCGGGAAGCGGTGGGTGGGATGGGTGATGTTGGGGGGTGGATGCGAAGCGGCTGGCCTTCACTCGGGCTCGCAACGACAGGAGGCGCCCTCCGTCACCGCTTCGCCGTCGTTCGGCCGCCCTGCGGGCGAGCGGCCGA
>JAGQQZ010000663.1 GCA_020425915.1 Planctomycetota bacterium
CGAGACCACTCGCGAACCAACGATCGGCCGCGTCGACGACGGGCCAGATCGCACCGAGACGGCGATCGCGCAGCCGACGGACGAGTGCGTCACCCGCGTGCGCCACGCCCTTGCGGTCGCAATCCGCGACGATCTCGCCGACGACCATCTCGGGCACGGCGGCGTCGCGTGCGGGCGACAGGACGCCCGACAGTGCCTTCAGGCCGTGCGCAACGAGCCGGCGCTCGTCGTTGTCGAAGGCGTCCCGCCAGGTCCGGACGACGAACCGCAGGCGTCTCACCGTCTTGCGCAACTTCCGAACCGGCTTGCGCCCGCTCGCCACGCGGATCGCCCCGAGCCGGGCCGAAAGATCCCGGACCAGGTCGCGCCACGCGGACTCGAGGGCATGCTTCGCGGTCTCGGCTCCCATCGCTCGTCGAGACCCGTTCGTAGGGCAGAACGTCCGGGTTGTCCACTGCCTGCAGGCCGCCCACGGTTCGGACCGGGGCGACGGCTGCGATCGGTGGCGTCCGTCCGCACCGGTCGTGCGCACCGCGCCAGCGCGAACTACTCGAGGTGGCTGCGCAACATCCAGGCGTTCTTCTCGTGGACCTCGATGCGGCGCACGCCGAGGTCACCGCTCGCATCGTCACCGGCTTGCTCGGCGGCACGGACGACGTCGCGCGCGCCCGCGACGACCGTCTCGGCATCGGCGACGAGATTGCGGATCATGTCCTGCGCAGGCGGAACGGTCGTGTCCTCCTTCACCTTCGCGTGCTCGACGAACTGCGAGTAGCTACCGGGTGAAGGGGCTCCGAGCGCACGAATCCGCTCGGCGATCTCGTCGACCGCCAGCGCGAGCTCCGTGTACTGGGTCTCGAACAGCGTGTGGAGCGTCGTGAACATCGGTCCGGTGACGTTCCAGTGGTAGCTGTGGGTCTTGAGGTAGAGCGTGTAGCTGTCAGCGAGCAGACGCTCGAGAGCGGAGATGACTTTGGTCTTGTCGGACATGGTCTCGGTCGTGGGGTTGATCCTCGTCGGATCCTAGGGGGCAGCGGGCGCGGACGCGAGAGGTGTGGGGCACCGAGCGCCGTCACGCAAGCGGCTGTCCGGCGTCAGGTCACGTCATCGGGGTCGTCCGGACCCAGCAACACCGCGACCGGCCGCAGATCCTCGACGTGCTCGCACAGGATCTTCACCGCGACCGTGAGCGGCACCGACAACAACATCCCGATCGGCCCGAACACCCAACTCCAGAACAGCAACGACAGGAACACGACCAGGGTCGAGAGCCCGAGCTTCCGCCCCATGACCTTCGGCTCGACGACCGACCCGATGACGGTATTGACGATCGCGTAGCCGATCGCGACGCCGAGCGCATTCGGCCAACCGTTGACGATCAGCGCCATCAGCACCGCCGGGATGGCCGCGATGATCGAACCGATGTTCGGGATGAAGTTGAACGCGAACGCGACGAACCCCCAGAGCGCCGGCGAATCGAGGCCCATGAACATCGTGAACAATCCGATCAGGACACCGGTCACGAGACTGATCACGGTCTTGATCGAGAGGTAGCTCGCGATCCGATCCTTCAGCTGACGGGCGCGTTCGAGCGCCTCGCCCTCCCCGACCGCGCGTGCGACCTTGCTGCTGAATCCGTTCGCCTCACCGAGCATGAAGATCATCAGGAAC
>JAGQQZ010000664.1 GCA_020425915.1 Planctomycetota bacterium
GAGCGCGCGGCTGGCCTCCTGTGCATCGTCGAAGAACAGCTCGTAGAAGTCGCCCATCCGGAAGAAGAGCAGCGCGTCCGGGTGCTGTTCCTTCGCGGCGAGATACTGCGCCATCGCGGGCGTGGGCGAGTTCATCGACCGGTGCTCCGGTCGGTCGCCAGGCCCTGCAGCGCGTGGGCGACCTCGACGCAGATCGTGGCCGCTCGTTCCACTTCCGCGCGCGTGGTCTCGCGGCAGAACGAGAATCGGACGACTTCGCGTGCCGCGTTGCGGTCGAGCCCGACCGCGGTGAGCACGTGATTCTCGCGTTCGTGGTCGTCGCTGTGGCACGCGGACCCGGTCGAGAACGCGACGCCGCGCGCGGCACACATCTCCTGGAGTGTCTGCCCGCGCACCCCCGGAATTCGGACCGACAGGATCTGCGGTAGCGAGCCGTCCGCGTCGACGACGCGGCGCGTTCCGGGGAACGCCCGCTGGAGCTCGGTCTCGAGCAGTCGTGCGAGGCTTGCAGCGTGCTCGCGTTGCGACGCCAGATCGCCGAGCACGATCTCGGCCGCGCGTTCCATCGCGACCGCGCCGGCGACGTTCTCCGTGCCGCCGCGAAGCCCTGCTTCCTGGCCACCGGCCGGTTGCAGCGGCGTGATTCGAGCGTCGCGGCCGAGCGCGAGGCAGCCGACGCCGCGCGGGCCGTGGAACTTGTGGGCGGAGATCGCGGCGGAGTCGACGCCCGACGAATCGAGGTCGAACGGCACCTTGCCGAACGCCTGCACGACGTCGACGTGGATGTGCGCGTCCGGGCTGCGCTCGCGGACCAGCGGGACGAGTCGATCGAGGGGCGCGAGGCTTCCGAGCTCGTTGTGACCGTGGAGGATCGCGACCGCCCGCGTGTCGGGCGTCAGCAGGTCGGCGATCGTGTCCGGGTGTGCCACGCCACGCTCGTCGGTCGGGTAGATCGCGAGCTCGTATCCCAGGCGGGCCAGCAGGGCGGCTTGGCCGAGCACTGCCGGATGGTCCGCGGCGCCGACCAGCACCCGACCGGGGTCGCGGGCCAGCGCGGCGCCTGCGACTCCGAGCAAGTCCGCTTCGCTGCCGCCGGACGTCAGCACGATGCGATCGGCCGCGAACATCGCGCGCAGGCTGGCGTGGGCGGCGTCGAGGAGCTCGCGCGGCCGCTCGCCGAATTCGTGGGTCGACGACGGGTTGCCGAAATGCTCGACCTGGATCTCCCGCATCCGATCTGCCACCTCGGGCAGCATCCGAGTGGTCGCAGCGTTGTCGAGGTAGATCGGCATCGGTGAAGCAGCACCATAGCGCGAGGCGTCGGGAATTCGTCCTGGTAGTCCGGAGGAAGCGGCGAACGAGGAGCGGCGTGAGGAAGCACGGCCAGGAACTGGTTCCGCGTGCTGCCCGCGGCGTCCTCCACGGTGAGCGCGGAACGCGGAATCCCTGTAGGGAGGTCGCGTGATGCGCCGATACCACGGGCATGTGGTTCGGGCTCGTCGTGCTGTGGGGGACGTTCGCGGTCTGCGTCGTGCTCCGTCGGCGGCGAACGCTCGACTCGTTCGTTCGCCGCGCGATGCCGCAGCGAACCGAGCGCTTCCTCACGGACCTGCAGGACGCGTTCGAGAAGCTCGACGGCGCATCGCTCTCCGGAGTCGTGCCCGGCAGGTTCCTCGGCGTCGTCAAGGTGGACGGACAGGAGACTCCGATCCCGTTGCAACCGCTCGAGGACCATTGGCGCATGTTCCCGTTCGACCTGCCCGACGTCGTCGAGCGGATCGTCGACGAGATTCGCGCGGATGGCCTGGACTCGGCGACCGACTTCGAGTTCGTCGATCTCGCGATGGACCTGATGCCGCAGGTCCGCCGGCTCGACTGGGTGCGGGCGAACTCTCCGGCGTTCGGTGACGGTCGACTCGTCCACCGGCCGCTCGGCTCCGATCTCGCGTTGTGCTACGTCATCGACGATTCGTGGTCGATGGTCTTCGTGTGCGAGGGGCATCTGCGTCGGTGGCGCAAGACCGAGCGCCAGGTACACGGACTCGCGGTCCGGAACCTGCGGGAGCGCACCGACGACGACGTGCGCGAACGCCTCGGCCGTGGCGAGCCGGTGAGTCTGCGGACGTCGGACGGCTACGCGGCGTCGCGGGTGCTGCTCGTCGAGCACGAGGAGGCCGGTGACCTGCTGTTCGCGTTGCCGGACCGGGACGTGCTGTGGGTCGGAGACTCCGCAGGAGCGGACATCGCCGACCTGATGGGTCGGAGCGCCGACGAGTGCGCGGCCTCGGCGCACCCGTTGTCGCCGAAGCTGTACCGGATCTCGGGCGGCGCGATCAGCGAAGCGGGTCGCTGAGTCCGATCGTCGTCGGCGAGACGACGGTGATCGGGATCGACCGGCTGGCCGCGGCGTCGGGCCGGTGCTCGACGAGGAGATAGCTCGCGACGCCGAGCGGTTCGAACACGATCACCTGCGTCGCGTCGACCCGGGTGATCTCGGTGCGTCGCATCATGCTCCACGCGACGTCGTCGGGGCGCACCAACTCGAGCACGACCGGCTGTTCGGCAGCTGGCACCGTGACGGTCAGCGACGCGATCGTCGCGTCGAGTTCGCATCGGACCTCGCGTCCGGCGAGCACCGTCACCGTCGCGCGGGACAGGTAGCTGCGGTACGATGTGAACTCGTCGGGCGCGAGCACGACGACGTGACTCCCTTCGGGGACGTCGTCGACGACGAGGCGAGGACCGGACGCGGCCGGCAGCCTCGCGAGTTCGCGGCGGGACTCGCCGTCCAGCACGACCACCCGAAGGTCGTCACGATCCAGCGGCGCATCGAGTTCGACGATCAGCGTGCCGGGTCGTCGCGCGAGCGGCGCAGAGTCCGCGGTCATCGCGGCTTCGTCGACACCGCGGGGGCGCGGCAGGCGCTCGAACGGAATGTCCAGCTCGCTCGGGAGCTCGAGCGTCGTCGGTCCCGCGAACTCTGCGGCGGGCCGGCTCATGTTCTGCAACGCCGCCCATCCGGCGGAGACCACACCGACGGCGACGAGAACGAGGAGGACTAGGTGCGTGAGGAGTCTGATGGGCCGAGCTTACCATCGAACCGAACGGGTTCGGAACCGAGCTGTGCGTCCGAACCCGGAATCGGATCCCGCCGGTCGGGAACCGTCGACGCCGTCGACGGCTCGCGATCAGGGCGTGAGGTCGATGCGGTTCTCCCCGACGACGAGCGTTCGGGTCCAAGTCGTGGGCTCCGCACCCGATCGTTCGAACAGCAGCAGGCAGTTGCCGGCACGGACGTCGTCGGTCGCGAATTCCCCACCGCGAACCGTGACACGGAACACCGGGTTCTCTCGCGCGTACCGTCGCACGTCTGCCGGCGTTTCGCTCGCGTCGGGCAGGACGTAGAGGGTCCCGTCGAGCAGCGCGCCATCGGTCGCTCGCACGGTCCCGCGCACCGAGCACGTCGAGTAGTCGCGGTGCGCTTCGGTCGTCGCGTTCGCGGTGACGGAGATCGCGGAGCGGTCGACGACCGTTCGTGCGTGCGCACCGTCGCCGTGGACGAGCAAGGCGTAGTCGCCGGCCTCGACCCGGTCGAATCGGAACTTCCCGTCCTGATCGGTCCGCTGCTGCGGCATCCCGACCCCGAACCGCTCGCCGGAATCGGTGCGGACCAGGCGCAGTCGAGCGCCGACCGCGGGGCGGCCGTTGCGGAGTACGGTTCCCTCGACCTGGCCGA
>JAGQQZ010000665.1 GCA_020425915.1 Planctomycetota bacterium
CCGCAGGCGGACGGGCGGCTGGGACTCACAGGCCGCGAGGACGGCGCCGAGCAGCACGAACGAGCAGATCCTGGAGCTTCGCATTCCGCGCCCAAGGTATCCCTCGGGCCGCCCGAGTTCACGCACTCAGTCGGACGATCCGAACGCCCGTTGCGCCCGAACGCACGACTCGCAGACTCCACACCGGTCAGGACCGGCCGTGTAGCAGCTCCAGAAGTCTTGGGGGCCGAACCCCGCCTGCCGGGCCGCGACGACGATCGAGCGCTTGTCGAGCCCGATGGTCGGACTGACGAGTCGCACACCGCTGCGCGTCCCGAGTCGCAGGACGCCGTCGAACGCCGACACGAACGCAGCCGAGTTGTCCGGGAAGGTCGCGGCCTCTTCACGATTGAAGCCTGCGACGACCCACGGCGCGCCGATCGATTCGGCGATGGCCGCCGCTGCCGCGACCAGCACGACGTTGCGCGCCGGAACCCAGACGGCGCGGGCGCTGGCATCGTCGCCGGGCCGTTCGACGGTTCCGCTCGGGAGTTCGATCGCCTCGTCCGCGAGGGCGCTGCCCGCCGCGCGCGACGCGTCACCGAGCCAGGGCAGACCGATCTCCCGCCAGTCGGCGCCGAAGCGCTCGGCGAGGCGCCGACTGGCAGAACGCTCGGGTCCGGCAGCCCGTTGGCCGTAGTCGGCGAACACACAGGTCGCGACGGTTCCGCCTCGCCCGACCCAGAGCGCGAGCGACGTCCCGGAATCGAGCCCGCCCGAGAGCAGAACGACCGCGCGCTCGCGAGCCTCGGTCACTGGATCGTGAACGTCTCGGCCTTGGCCTTCGACCACGTGACGAGCTGCCGGAATCGCTCCTCGAAGCTGAAACTCGTCGCGGTCATCGAAGTCGTGAAGAACAGGAAGTTCTGGATCTCGATCTCCCACGCCCCGGTCGCGAGACCGGTGACCGACTGCGCGGAGAGGTCCGGTAGCTGGACCGAAGTCGCGCCGGCCGCGTTGTCACCGTCGACCCACAACACGTCCCAGCGACGACCGGCCGGATCCGTCGCACGCAGCTGCGCGATCGCGAAGCCGCCGACGAGCAGTCCCGCGTCGAGGCGATCCGTGTAGCTGACGGCAGGCGAACCGGTGATCGGCCCGCCTGGAACGGCGATCGTCGGGATGCCCGGCGTCGCGGTCGTCGCCGCGGTGTCCCCCGTCAACGGGTTGAGCACGAGTCGACGCATCCGCGCCACGTTGCCGTCGGCGTCGCGCGCCTCGGTCGAGACCCACAACTGGGTCGGGAACTGCACGAGCAGCTGGTTCAGACGCAGCAGATAGCTGCCGTTGATCGAGTAGCTCGTGCCTCCGGTCGCGGTCGCGAATCCCACGCCCGAGAGCGGCATGCCCGTGAACCCGCTGACCGTGGACACGATCCGCACGGTCGGCGTCCCGCTGATCGCCCCCAGCCCCAGCGATGGCGCGAAGTCGACCGTGTACGGCGCACTCAGGTTGATGATCGCTCCCGTCCCCGGAATCAGCGTCAGCGCGAGACTGCTCGAGGCCCCAGGGGCCGGCGGTGCGAACGGCGGCGTCAGCGTGAGCCCGTCCGAACCGCACATGCCGCAGCCGAAGTTCGAGAAGGTCGCGAGCGCGGTCGGCGGAAACACGCCGAGGAAACCCGTCGCGAACACGGGACGATTCGGTCGGACCTGCAGCTCGGCGAGCGTGTTCGGAGCGTCCACGGTCGTCTGGACCGACTCGACGGTCGGATCGTCGAACACGTTGAGTCCGACGAGTGCGGTCTGGGTCGGCAGAGGAACGAACGCCAGCGAACCGGACAGTCCACCGGTCGGTTCGGTGCGAGGGCGCAGCGGCATCGACACGAACGCCCCCGCGGTCTCCAGCAACGATGTCAGG
>JAGQQZ010000666.1 GCA_020425915.1 Planctomycetota bacterium
CTCCGCCGACCGCACCCCGGTCAACCGGCGGGCGCCCGCCAACCCCGAACTCGTCGATCGCGTGCTTCGGCCTGCTCCGTTGTGGCGGGCGCGCGCCGATTCGCGGTGCATCGCGCACGTCTATTCCGGCGGGCGCCCACTCTCTCGCAACCAGTGTCCGCCCCGCTCGCCCTGGTCGCCCCGTCACCCTCGCGTCGGTCGCTCGCCCGCAGGGCGACCGACGCGAGGGTGACGGGGCGGCCAGGGTGAGCGCCGCCCTGCTTCGCCTTCGATCCCGAGCGCTCGCGAGCTCCCGCTACGCGTGCAGACCCGAGTACAAATTCTCGTACCGCGGCCCCTGCCGCTGCCACGAGAAGTCCTGCGCCATCCCGTTCTGCACGAGCCGCGCCCACGCGTTCCGATCCTGCCACACTTCGAGCGCCCGCCGCATCTCCCGATGCAACTCGTCGACGTCGAAGCGCTCGAACACGAACCCGGTGCCCTCACCGGTCCGCGGGTTGAACGGCACGACCGTGTCGGCGAGTCCGCCGGTCCGACGAACGATCGGCGCGGTGCCGTACTTCAGGCTGTACATCTGGTTCAGGCCACACGGCTCGTAGCGCGACGGCATCAGGAACATGTCGGCGCCGGCCTCGATCTTGTGCGCGAGCTCGTTGTTGTAGCCGCGGAAGATGCCGACCTTGGTCGGGAACTTGTCGCGCAGCCACTGGAAGTACTTCTCGTACTTCTCCTCGCCGCTGCCGAGGATCACGAGCCCCATGTTCTCCTGACGCAGCAGGATCGGCAGGATGTCGGGCAACAGCTCGAAGCCCTTCTGACCGGTCAGTCGCGAGACGCTGCCGAACAACGGCGCGTTGGCGTCGATCTCGAGCTCGAACGCCTTGATGAGTTCGGCCTTGTTCTTCGGCTTCCCGGTGAGGTCGTCGGCGGTGTAGTGGTGCCGGATCAGCGGGTCGATCTCCGGGTTCCAGTCGCCGTAGTCGACACCGTTGACGATGCCGGTCAGCGCGCCGGCGCGCTGCACCAACACGTCCTCGAGGCCCATGCCGTAGTCGGAGGTCTGGATCTCCTTCGCATAGGTCTCGCTGACGGTCGTCAACCAGTCCGAGTAGATCATCCCCGTCTTCAGGAAGTTGACGAACCCGTCGCGGTAGTCGCCCTGGTGGAACAGCGTCGCGTACTTCTCGAGTCCGAGATCCGCGAGCGCGTCGGTCGGGAAGGTGCCCTGGTAGCCGATGTTGTGGATCGTCAGCAGCGTCTTCGCGTGACGGAACAGGTCGTCCCAGGCGTAGAGCGTCTTCAGGTAGAGCGGCAGCAGCCCTGTGTGCCAGTCGTTGAGGTGGAACACGTCCGGCGCCCACTGCAGCCGCTGGCAGGACTCGAGGACCGCGCGGTTGAGCAGGCCGAAGCGGACGTGTTCGTCGGCGTAGGAACCGTAGAGCTCCTCGCGATGGAACAGCTGTGGACAGTCGATGCCGTAGACCGGGAGCGACTCGCTGTTCGGTAGCTTCGTCCGCCGCAGCGCGAACTCGAACTTCTCCTTGCCGAGGTCGAGGGTGACCGACGTCGCGGCGTCGACCGTCTCGAACGGGAACTCGTCGCGCGAGATCCGCCCGTAGAGCGGCATGAAGATCCGAACGTCGTGTCCGTTCGACTCGAGGTATCGACCGAGACCGGCGACGACATCGGCGAGTCCGCCGGTCTTCGCGAGCGGGGCGACTTCGGAGGAGACGAGGCAGATCTTCACTTCGCAGGGCTCCGTAGGGGGACGACTGTCGTGCCGATCATAGGTGCCGCTACACTGCGGCGCACACGCGATGGGTGAACTGACTCCGATTCTGATCGACGCACCGGGCCGCAGCGGCACGACCCTGTTCATGCAGTTGCTCGGCACTTCGCCGGCGATCGCGTTCGACCGGAAGCCGCCGTTCGAGTCGCGCTACCTCAGCTACTTCATCCGATGGGCCGAGCTGCTGCGCCGCCCCGGTGGCATGACCGAGACGTGGGGCAACTGGGCGCTCGACTGGGAGATGGACGCACCGATCGGTCCGTTCCCCTGGGCCGACGACACGCTGCGTCGCGTGCCAGCCGGCGAGGAGGATCTCGCGCTGCGGGCGCTGCGGGCGATCTGGAAGGAGTTCTCGCCGATCGCGGCGCGCAACTCGAACCCCGACGCGCCGGATGCAGTGCGTTATTACGCCGAGAAGTCGGTCGCGTGGATGGCCGACCTGATCCTCGACCTCGGTCCGTGCAAGGTCGTCATGCTGGTCCGCGACCCGCGCGACATCTGGCTGTCGGCGCAGGCTTTCGATCGGAAGCGCGGGTTCTCCGGCTTCGGTCGCGACAAGTTCGACAGCGAAGACGCCTGGTTCGCGAACTACGCCGCGGGCGCGAGGAGCCACCTCGAGCGCGCCGCGTCGCGCCGCGCCAGCGAGACGATCGAGCTCGTGCGCTACGAGGATCTCGTCACCGATCTGACCGGCGAGGCGGCGCGGATCGGCGAGTGGCTAGGACTCGACCTCGACCCGGGCCGGGTGATGGCCGCGCGCGAGTCGATGCGCGACCACATGACGAGCGGCTCGCCCGAGTCGTCGATCGGACGATGGCGCCAGGAGATGGACGGGTCGACACAGGCGAGGTTCGAGCGGGAACTCGGCCCGCAGCTCCGCGCGCTGGGCTACGCCTGAGCCCGGTTCGCGACGCTGCGCGTGCCGAACCATGGGCGAATCCACGCGAC
>JAGQQZ010000667.1 GCA_020425915.1 Planctomycetota bacterium
GGATGGCCCGCCCGCAGCGCGCGGCGCGCGCCCGCCGCGAACTCCGCGAGCGTCGCAGCGTGACGCAACTCGCCCGCCCGTTCGGGACCTCCGTCGGTCACGAACACGCCCGAGCCGTTCCGTCCTGCGACGACCGCCAGCCGCTCGAGTTCGGCGTAGGCCTTGCTCACGGTGTTCGGATTCACGAGCACGTCGACCGCGAGTGCGCGCACACTCGGCAGCCTGTCGCCGGCCTCGAACCGTCCACGCGCGAGCGCGTCGAGGATCGCCTCGACGATCTGCACCGACGGCGGCACGTGCGACGCCGGGTCTACGCGGAATCCGTCCACGACCGTCCTATCGGACTGGTACGGTGGGACGGTTTAGCCGGATGCCCGCAGATCCCTGAGCCAGCGATGCGATCGACCCCTCGCGGCGCGTCGATCGGTCACAGCACGTGGTCGGGACTCACCGGCAGAACACGGTCTGCAGTCCCGCCGTCATCGCAAGACCACCCGACACTCCGGGATCGATGATCAACACCTGCGTGTAGACGTCGTTCGACAACCAGATCGGGTTCGTCGGCACGGGTAGGTCCCACCTCGCTTCACCCGACGGCGAGAGCGTGCGGGACGGAACTGCGATCAGTCGGCCGAGGTCGACCCAGAGGCTCCAAGGCGAAAGCGGGACCGACGTCACTCCGGCCAGACTCGATTCGATCCGACGCACGGTGCCGCTGAACGATCCGGTCGTCGGGGAAGTCGCGTCGACTTCGACGAGTCCGAAGGTCATCGCCGCGGTCGGGCCGAACCAAACCGTGTTGTCGAGCGCGAGGTCGAACCTGCTCCACTTGCCGGCGAGATCGGCGAAGTCGTAGGACGGTCCGATCCGCGCACCGACCATGAGTTCCACCGACGTCGCTGCGGCGTCGTTGCCGATGCCGAAGAACAGGTCGCCGTTCGCCGAGAAGCCGCCTTCGAGCATGCCTCCGATGTCGAGACCGCCGGTCGACGTGATCGTGTACGGGCCGCTGAACGACACGGCACGATCGACGATCGTGCCGAGTGAGTCGACCTCTCGTTCGGTCCCCGTGAGCGAGACGCTGCCGACGCCGTCGAACGTCGCGACCCCGCTCCGCGCAATCGTCACGACGCCGCTCGGATCACCGTAGACGTAGCGCACCGACGCGAAGTAGTACGACCCGCTGAGGTCGGAATACTGACGGCCGGACGACGCTCGAATGCCGATCCGGATCCACGACTCGGGACCCAGGTCAGAGCTGACCCCGAGCAGCACCGACGCGTCCGGCTTGACCGTGAGCCACGTGAGGTCGGATCCAGAGGTCGAGGAACCGGCGGCGAGCAGCAGCGATGAGTCGATGCCGACCCGGTAGTTGCCGGAGTCGCTGGTCACCTGGTGCGAGACGCTCGACGACGCGTCGACCGTGTGCTCGTTCTTCGTCGAAGCCCACGTGAAGTCGGGGTGGATGAGCAAGGTGCCGCGCGTCGACGTCACGAACTCGACGAAGCCCGGTGGGCTCGATGCACTCAGGACCTCGATGCCGATCTGGCCGACGTGGTACTCCCCGTCCAGCGCGAGACTCGGGACCTGCGCGACGACGGTCGACGCGAGGACGAGCGATGCGAACGAGCTGTGATGCATGGAGCGACTCCGGGAAGGGGGACCCGATCCTACTCGCTCCTTCCCGGTCGTCACGAACTCGACGCGCCGCGAGTTTGCGGCGCGCCGCCACGGTTCACCGGCAGAACACGGTCTGCAGCCCACTCGTCATCGCGAGCCCGCCCGGAGCGCCCGGATCGATGACCAGGACCTGGGTGTAGAGGTCGTGCGACAGCCAGATCGGGTTGGTCGGCAGCGGCAGGTCCCATGTCGCGTCCCCGGACGGCGAGAGCGTGCGAGAAGGCACGGCGATCAGGCGACCCGGGTCGACCCAGATCGTGCCGCCGAGGAACGGGATGCCGGGCCACGCACCGAGCGTGATCAGCATGCCCGCGCTCGCGCCCGGGAGGCCGTTGACGACCTTGATGCCGAAGTCTGCGTTGCCGAGGTACGGGAAGCCGGTGTGAACCTGCACCGGGATCTCGCCACCGGTGCCCACCGTGCCGCTGCCGTAGTCGTTCGAACCCGCGCAGACGCGCATGCCGAGCGAGAGGTTCGCGACGGTCAGTTGTCGGATGCCGATGTAGAAGTCACCGTCGGGCGCGAACGAGTAGGTGACCGGCAGTCCCGTCGTCGGTTGGTAGGTCACTTGACCCATCGCGCCGAGCGTGGCCGTGCCGTTCCACGACAGCATCGACGAGTTCGTCCCTGCCGGGCTGGACTCGGCCACGCCGAGCGTCCCGGTGAACGAACCCGTCGTCGCCGAAGTGTCGACGAGTTCGACGAGTCCGAGCGTGGTCGTCGCCGTCGGGTTGGACAGGTGGCCGATCTCGAGCGCGTGGTCGAACGTTCCCCATTTGCCGGGGAAGTCGGCGAAGTCGTAGGCCGGCCCGACCCGCACACCGACCGTGAGCTCCACCGTCATCGAAGCCGGGTCGTTGCCGACGACGAAGAACAGGTCGCCGTTGGCCGAGAACCCGCCCTCGAGCGTGCCGCCGACGTTCAGGCCGCCGTTGGTCGTGATCGTGTAGGCGCCGCTGAACGACGCCGCGCGGTTGGTGATCGAGCCGAGCGAGTCGACTTCCTGCTCGGACCCTGTGAACGACACGGAACCGACACCGTCGAACGTCCCGATCCCGCTCTGCGTGATCGTCACGATGCCGTTCGGATCGCCGTAGGCGTAGCGCACCGACGCGACGTGGTACGAACCACTGAGATCCGAGTACTGACGTCCGGACGAAGACTGGATGCAGATCCGGATCCACGACACCGGCCCGATGACGGTGTTGACGCCGAGCAACACGGTCGCGTCCGGCTTCACGCCGAGCCAGGTGATGTCGGTGCCGGGCATCGACGGGTTGGCGTCGAGCAGCAACGCGGAGTCGGACATCAGCGCGTACGTCCCCGCATCACCGGTCACTTGATGCGTGACCTGCAACAGCTCGTCGACGCGGTGCTCCGTCTGCGTCGACGACCAAGTCAGATCGGGGTGGACGAGCAACGTGCCGCGCATCGACATGACGTTCTCGACCGCGCCCGGCAGGCTCGACGGGTTCGGGATCTCGATCCCGATCTGTCCGACGTGATATCCGCCGTCGAGTTCGAGGCTCGGGGTTTGCGCGACGACGACCGACGCGAGGACGAACGACGCGAAGGAGTAGCGGTGCATGATTCGCCTCCAGAAACGAGAAACCCGCATTGTACTCACCGGGCTCGCGCACGAGATCGGGTGTCCTTGCAGAGCCGATCCCAACGCCGGGTTCCCGAATCGGGACCGCACCTGACGCGATCTTCAACACGCGTGGAGCCGTGCGTCGAAGGACGCAACACGCCCCGATTCAGGGCTCTTTCGTGTCGATCCAACCCGTCTCTCCATTCTCGCCGCTGTTCTCCGGCCAACCGATCGGTGCGTCGCTCGCGATCCGCGGTCTGCGCAGCGCACGAGCCGCACGTGACGCCTCGACGTCAGGCGCATCGGTTCGTGAACTGGCTGGCCGTACGCTCGACCTGCGCCGCGCACTCGACGCGATCCGCGACGTCGCCGGACTGCGGCGCAGCGGCTCGCGACCGCTCGCAGCCGCGACCGCCTCGGCCAACCCACTCTCGATCTCGACGAGTGCGACGGCCGCGTCGCTGAAGTCGACCGACGAAGTGAACGCGCTGCCGACGTCGTTCAGCCCACGCGGCCCGAGCTTCGCCGGATCCTCGTCCGCCGAGGCGACCGTCGGAGGCGTCTACGACGGCAGCCAGGGCGACGACACGCTGACGATCCGCGCGACGATCGGCGGCATCGTCGGACTCACGCTCGTGCGATTCGAGGTCCGCGACGGCCAGAACCAACTCCTCGACACGGTCGATTACGGACTCGGGCAGGCTGGCGACGTGAAAACGCTCTCGAACGGCCTCACGATCCGGATCGGATCCGGGTCCGTGACGGCCAACGACTCGTTCCAGGTCGACGTGTGGACCAGCCTCGGCAGCGCCGTCGACCCGACCAACCCGTTCGACGGGACTCGAAACCAGGATCCGAACTTCGAGCCCTCGCTCTCGGTCGGCGCCGGGTCGTTCCAGGTCAACGGCGTCGGCATCTCGGTCGTCGCGAGCGATTCGATCGACTCGGTGCTCGCGAAGATCAATGCCTCGGCCGCCGGTGTGACGGCGACCTTCGACACGGCGAGCGAGCGCGTCGTCCTGACGCAGAACACACCGGGCAGCGCGTCGACGGTGACTCTCGGTGCCGACACGTCGGGGTTCCTCGCGGCGACGAAACTCGCATCGGCGACCGTCACAGCCGGAACCGACGACGAGCGCACCAAGGTCATCGCGGACGTGCCGTCGTTGTCGGGGATCGCATCGGGCACGTATTCGATCAACGGCACGCAGTTCTCCGTCAACGTGCTGACCGATTCGCTCGACGACGTCATCACTGCGATCAACCAGTCCGGCGCGAACGCGACCGCAGGGATCGGCACTTCGTCGAAGCGATTCCAGATCGCGTCGACCGACGCGAATCCGCTGACGCTCGGCGACGGCACGAGCGGACTGTTCACCGCACTCGGCGTGACGACCGGGACGTTCGAACCGCGACCCGGCAAGCGACCGACGACGAAGTTCGAGGCACCCGACAAGCTACGTCAACGGCTCGAGGACTTCGGCAAGGCGCTCGACGACGTGTTCCGCACCAAGTACTCGTCCGAGGCGAACCTCGCGGCGACGCTCGTCCAAGGCACGCTGAAGTCGGCGCTCGCACGCGGTTTCGGCGCGACCGGTTCCGCGACGTCATTCGGTGACCACGGTCTCACGCTCGACTTCGAACGACCCACCCGCGGCGTGTTCGACATCGACTTCGCAGCACTGCGCCGCGCCGTCGAACAGGACCCGCGCGAATTCGGCGAACTGCTCGCCGGTCGCGAAGGCGAACCGGGCCTGCTCGACCGGATCGACGAAGCGCTCGCGGACTCGGCGCGCAACCTCGGTCGATTCCTGGGCTCGAGTTCGGGTCTGCTGCTCGACGTGCGCGGGTGACGGACGCCAGCGGCGACTCAGTTCGTCGACGGATACGAACCCTCGATCGTGCCTCGAATGCACGTAGCCGACGTCCTCCGAAGCCGCCTCATGCGTACGCGCTGCCTGATCCGGCAGCGGTCGACCTCAGGATCCGACGTCCAGCCGCATCGCCTGTGAAGTGCCGAAGTCGATACCGGTGCCCGCCCACTCGATCCACTGCAGGTCGAACGTGCGACCCAGCAGCGACAGGTCGGCGTCGACGTGGAGCACGAACGACGCCGACGTCGCCGGCGCGTTGCACGGCAGGACGGCGAGCGCATCGACGCACAGCGACGCGCCGGGGACCGTGGACCCGATGATGTCGAGCGAGAGCGGCACGAGCGGGAATCCGATCAAGAGGCCGCAGATCGGAGTCCCCGCCATGTTCGTCGCGGTGATCTCGACGTCGTTGCTGAACGGGACGTTCGAGAGGCTGATCTGCGGGCCGCCGAAGGCGTGGTGGCCCGGCGGGCACAGCGGAACAGCGGTCCAACTCGAGTCGAATAGGCGGTAGGCGTAGGCGGAGCCCGAGTCCGGCGCGCAGTTGTCGGTCCAGGACGTTGGACTCGCCGCGGCAGCGCTTCCTTCCTCGTACTTCGCTCCACTGACCACCGTGTCACCGGAGATCGCGATCGACCACGCGAACCGGTCGCCTGCGCCCGTGTTCAACGCCTTCAGGTACGTCTGCTGGGCCCAGACCGTGCCGGCATGCGTGAACACGTAGGCCGCGCCCGCGCCGCCGGCGCTTCGATCGAGTTGGTCCCCGTCGACGCCTGACGAGCTGCTGTCCTCGCGCGTCGCACCGACCACGACCATCCCACCCGCACTCGAGACGGCGAATCCGAACCAGTCGCCTGCGTGGGTGTTCGAAGCCTTCAGGTAGGCCTGCTGGGTCCACACCCCGCCACTTCGGGCGAACACGTACGCGGCGCCGGAATCGTTCGCACTGTTGTCGGCCTGGTCTCCGTCCACACCCAGAGCATTGCTGTCTTCCCCCAGCGCACCGACGACGATCCTGTCGTTGGAGATCGCGACCGCCGTACCGAACTCGTCACCGAGGTCCGTGTTCGACGCCTTCAGGTAGGCCTGCTGGCTCCACGCCGTGCCACTTCGAACGAACACGTAGGCCGCGCCGGCCCGATCGGAGACGTTGTCGAGTTGGTCACCATCGACCCCGGTCGCGCTGCTGCTTTCCTGGAACGCTCCGACGACGATCGTGTCCCCCGAGATCGCAACCGAGTAGCCGAACGAGTCGAAGTCCCCTGTGTTCGACGCCTTCACGTAGGCCTGCTGGGTCCATACCGTGCCGCTTCGAACGAACACGTAGGCCGCGCCGGATTGGAGTGCGGCATTGTCGGAACCATCACCATCGATACCAGTGGCGGAACTACGCTCGAACGGCGACCCGACGACGATCGTGTCGCCCGAAATCGAGACCGAGTAGCCGAACCCATCGCCAACACCGGTGTTCGACGCCTTCAAGTAGGCCTGCTGGGTCCACACCGTGCCGCTTCGAACGAACACGTAGACCGCACCCGATGAGGTCGCGCTGTCATCGAGTTCGATGCCGTTGACGCCGGTGGCTCCGCTGGACTCGAACGGTGATCCCACGACAATCGTGTCACCCGCGATCGAAACGGAATGGCCGAAACGGTCGTTCGCACCCGTATTCGATGGCTTGAGGTACGCCTCCTGACTCCAGTCCGCGCCGCTCCGCACGAACACGTACGCGCCGCCCGAATCGGGCTGCAGATTGTCGAGCTGATCGCCGTCGACCCCCGTTGCGCTGCTGTCCTCCCCGAATGCACCGACGACGATCGTGTCCCCCGAGATCCCCACCGAATACCCAAATTGGTCGCCCGTCCCGACGTTGGAAGCCTTGATTTGCGATACTTGTGCCGTCGTGGGTTCGGGCTCGACTGCCGTCGTGAATGTGAAGACAGCGCCCGCATCGGAATAGGCGGCGCTGTTCGCGCATTCCGAGCCGAACGGGGGGCTGTCCTCGTTCGGCGCCCCGACCACGATCGTGTCACCCCAGATCGCCACGGCAGTTCCGAACAGGTCACCGATGTCGGCATTGGATGCCTTGAGGTAGACCGCCTGGCTCCAGGTCGCACCGCTGCGCACGAACACGTATGCCGCACCGGCATTGACGGCTCCGTTGTCGCCTTCGTCGCCGTCCAGGACCTGAGTACCGCTGTCCTCGCCGTTCGCCGCAACGACGATCTTGTCGCCGAAGATCGCAACCGCGTTGCCGAACCCATCGTCGGCGCCGGTGTTCGACGCCTTGAGGTAGGCCTGCTGCGTCCACACGGAGCCGCTCCGTTCGAACACGTAGGCAGCACCCGAGTTGTTCGAACCGTTGTCGGACTGGGTGCCCCCCACGCCGGTCGCCGAGCTGTCTTCGAATCGCGCACCGACGACGACCGTGTCGCCCGAGACAGCAACCGTGTTGCCGAACAAGTCGGCCGCGTCGGTGTTCGAGGCCTTGAGATACGCCTGTTGGCTCCAGGTCGTACCGCTGCGCACGAACACGTATGCGGCACCGGCGTCGGCGGCAAAATCGTTCCATTGGAACCCGTCCACGCCCGCCGCGGCGCTGTCTTCGTCGCGCGCCCCGACGACGATCGTGTCGCCCGAGATCGAGACCGACACGCCGAACTCGTCGGCAGAACCCGTGTTCGACGCCTTCAGATACGCCTGCTGGCTCCACACCGTGCCGCTCCGAACGAATACGTATGCCGCACCCGCATCGAGAGCGCCGTTGTTGGCCTGCACTCCGTTCACGCCAGTGGACGAACTGTCCTCCAGCGGTGCTCCGACGACGATCGTGTCCCCGGCCACCGCGACCGAGCGACCGAACACGTCGTCCACGCCCGGATTCGATGCCTTGAGATACGCCTGCTGGCTCCAAGTCGTACCGCTGCGCACGAACACGTACGCGGCACCCGATGTCGTCGCGGCATTGCTGGCTTGGTTTCCGTTCACCCCGGCAGCCGCGCTGTCCTCCCCCCATGCCCCGACGACGATCGTGCCACCGGAAATCGCCACCGAGAACCCGAACCGATCGGAAGGATCGGTGTTCGAAGGCTTCAGGTATGCTTGTTCGACCCAGACCGTTCCACTGCGCACGAAGACGTATGCAGCACCCGAACTTCCCGCGCTGTCGTCGAACGGAGCTCCATTCACTCCGGTAGCGTTGCTGTCCTCGTCCCACGCGCCGATGACGACCGTATCCTCCGAAATGGCGACCGCGCTCCCGAAAACGTCGTCGGGGTCGGCGTGCGCGGCCTTGATCAAGCCGTCCTGCACCCACGGATCGACGACGATCGGATAACGCGCCCCTCGATCATCCACCGAGATGACGATGCCCTCGGCCGTGGTTTCGAACTCCGCGGGTAGTCTCCGCCCATCCGCGTCGCAGACGACGAGACCCGTGTAGTCGATTACACGGACGCCGTCCGCATCTAGGAAATTCACGGCGCGCCCATCCACCGCCACTTCGGGCGTCAATCCGCCTCGCAGCGCCATCGTGAACCGCAACGCGCCGATTTCGCCCGGGGGACGAGCCAGCAACGTGAACCCGTGCTCGAATCCACGCCGTTCGTTCACGAACCACTCCTGGAGATCGGCGTCGCGCCAGTAGGTCAGCCGATTTCCGACGACCGACGTGTCGGCCGCATCCGAGACGATTCGCTCGTCGCCTTCGAACCCGTAGCTCGTGAGTTCGAGCCCCCAGTGCCAAGCGCCATCCCACGGCAGCGCTTCGAACCCGCGACCGTCACAGTGCAATCGCATTCGCTGACGCGGCTGTGGAGCGACGTAACCGCCTTCGACCGGTCGCATTTCGTATCGCGCAGCCTCATACGCCGTGCGAATTGCATTCCAATCGCTCCGACCAATCTTGCCAACCGCGACTGGACTGGAAACGTCTTCGGCGACTTCCCCGGAGCGCGAGGCCTTGGATTCTTGAGCGCTAACGCCACTGAGCGTCGCATGGATGGTCAACACGGTGGCGCAGATCCGACGGTGGAGCATTGGCCCTCCTTCCAGGGCATGTATCCGACTTGAGACCGGGCGCCGTGGAGCGGTCCGAGCGTCGTGGAGATTACCACAATCCCTCCAATTCACCGAGCGACGATGGGGCCAAGGCACTCATTGGCATCTGTCGGCGACGTGTGATTACGTTCGACCGAGGTCACCCAAGGCTCAGTAGTCGCTCGCAACCGGCAGTCGAGCCAACCCTACTTCGGCGGCCACAATCCCTCGATCGCGCCGATCGGATACACGTAGCCGATGTCCGGCGCGATCGGTCCGTCGGGCATGCGCGCGACGGCGGTCACGATGCCGACCACGCGGCCCTTCGCGTCGATCATCGGACCGCCGCTGTTGCCCGGGTGGACGGCGGCGTCGACCTGGAGGAACGGGTCCACGCGTCGACTCAGGATGCCCTTGAACGTCGACGCGAACATCTCGTCGTCGCGGCCCTGCAGGATGTGCTTGCCGAGCGGGAAGCCGAACAGGAACACCTCGGATCCTTCTTCCGGCGGAGTCACCGTCGGATCGAACCCGACGATGTACGGCATGCCGGGGAACGGCTCGATCTTCAGCAGGCCGAAGTCGTGCTCGCCGTCGCGCTGGATCTCGACGACCTCCGCGGCGTGCCGTTCGGCCGTGCCGTGGAACACGACGGAAACGCTCGCGACGACCGGATCGAGGATCGTGCCGTCGGGCATCGTGAACACTTCCTCGAACGCCTCCTCGGGCTCGACGACGTGGGCGTTCGTCAGGATGTGGCCGCGCTCGTCGACGACGAAACCGGAGCCGGTCTGTTGGTTCGCGAGTACTTCGCCCGCGTCGCCGAGCTCGACCCGGATCGATCCGTCCGCGTGCTCGATCCGACGCAGGAGCCGATCGCCGTCGCGCTCCTTCAGCCCGATCTCCGTCGTGATGAACACGACCGCGTTGCGGACCCCGTTGATGATCGCGAGCTTGTTGCGCTCGACGCTGACGGGGTCGAACAACGCGAGGTTCTTGGTCGTCGCCTCGAGTCGATTGCGCAGGTCGCTCAGCGTCGCGGTCGAAGCCTGCCCACCGGACTCGAGCTTGCGGATGCGCTCGGTCAGCTCGGTCTTCTCGTTCCGGAGCCGCTCGCGCTCGCTCTCCCACGCGTTCGTCTGATCACTCAGGGACTTCGACGTTCGGTCGAGTGCGGCGGTGAGGTCTTCGTTGAGCTTCGACAGCCGCTGCAATTCCTCGGCGCTGCTGTGCCAGATCGACCACGCGACCGCGCCGCCGATCACGACCACGAACGCGAGGACCGACACGAAGATCCGACGGTTCTTGCGCGTGCGCTCCTCGACAGCCGCGGTGATTCCCGCGTGGTGCTGTTCGAGCCCGACCGCCTTGCGCACGAGCTGGATCGTGCTCTCGCCGAACTTCTGCTCGGGATGCGTCGACGTCATCAGCCGCGTCGCCGAGAGGTCACCGCGCAGCTCGACGACGAAGCGCGGACCGCCGGCTCCGAGACCGATCACGTCGCCGGACTTCAGCACCTTCTCGTGCACCTGGATGCCGTTGACGTAGGTGTGGTTCGTCGACTCGAGATCGATCAGCCTCGGCGTCCCCTCGCGCATCGAGATCCGCACGTGGTGTCCGGACACGACCGCGTGGTCGTCGGCCGCGAGCGTGACGTCGTTGTCGTCGGCGCGTCCGATCGACAACCCGTTCGCCGGGTCGATGTCGATCCACGGCGGCAGACCGTCGATGTGGACGGGCTTCAGCGCCCAACGGTGCTCATTCGGTACAGTCACGGCGCCGCGATCCTAACCGCTTGGTCTATCATCCGCGCCTCATGTCGACCGAGTCCGACGACACGACCGCATTGCTCGCGAGGCTCGCGGACGGTGACGAAGCCGCGCTCGAGACCTTGTTCTCCCGCATGCGTGACAAGCTGCTGCGGATGGTGCGCTACCGCATCGACCCGCGCCTCGCGGGACGGATCGACCCGGACGACGTGTTGCAGGAGGCGTGGATCGCGGCGGTGCAGCGGATCGAGTCGTTCCACACCGAGGACGAGACCGCGGTGTTCCTGTGGTTGCGCAAGATCACCGTGCAGGTGCTCGTCGACCTCCACCGCAAGCACCTCGGCGCGCAGATGCGCGCCGCCGACCAGGAGGTGCGGATCCACGCGCCCGTCGGACCGAATTCGGCGACGATGTCGGCGCTGCTCGTGGCGAGCTTGACTTCGCCGAGCGGCGCGGCGATGCGCGCGGAGCAGGGCGCGAAGCTCGCCGCCGCGCTCGACGCGATGGACCCGGTCGACCGCGAGATCGTCATGCTGCGCCACTTCGAGGAGCTCGGCAACGAGGAGGTCGCGGCCGTGCTCGACCTCACGCGATCGACGGCGAGCTACCGCTACATCCAGGCGCTCGCGAAGCTCAAGCGAGCGCTCGATCCGAAGTCATGAGTTCCGACGATCGTCATCCGGTCGAGGCACTCGGCGAGGAGTATCTCGCGCGCCGCCGCCGCGGCGAGATCGCGACGATCGAGCAGTACGCGCAGGACCATCCCGAGTACGCCGACGAGATCCGCGAACTGTTCCCCGCGATGGAGGCGCTCGAGTCGCTGAAGTCGGCGAGCGGCAGCGGCTTCACGCAGTTCGACGACGAGACGCTCGAACAACTCGGCGACTTCCGCGTCATCGGCGAGATCGGGCGTGGCGGGATGGGCGTGGTCTACGAGGTCGAGCAGAAGACTCTCGGTCGCCGCGTCGCGCTCAAGGTCCTGCCGCGGCAGATGGTCGCCGACGCCGCGCGTCGTGAGCGCTTCGAACGCGAGGCGCAGACCGCGGCGGGACTGCACCACACCAACATCGTGCCGATCTTCGGCGTCGGCGAAGCCGACGGGCACCACTTCTACGTCATGCAGCTGATCCGGGGCGTCGGCCTCGACCGGATCCTCGCCGAGCTGCGCGGCGAGTCGAAGTCGCGCGCCTCGTCGTCGCTGACCGAGTCGATGCTCAGCGACGTCGTCTCACAACTCCACGACGTGACCAGCATCTCCGGTGACGGCCAGCCGGGACCGCCCCGCGCGGTCGGCCCGCGCGCGCGCGCGACGCTGTCGAACCGCTACTACTACCGGAGCCTCGCGCGGATCGGCATGCAGATCGCCGACGCGCTCGACTACGCACACGCGGCCGGCACCCTGCACCGTGACATCAAGCCGGCCAACCTGCTGCTCGACGCGACCGGCACCGCTTGGATCACCGACTTCGGACTCGCGAAGGCACTCGAACAGAGCGAACTGACGCGGTCGGGCGACGTGATCGGCACGCTGCGCTACATGGCGCCGGAGCAGATGCGCGGGCAGTTCGACCGGCGGTCGGACATCTTCTCGCTCGGTCTGACTCTCTACGAACTCGCCACGCTGCAGCCGGCGTTCCAGGGCCGCGACCGCGCCGAGCTCGTGCGACAGATCACCGAGGGCCAGATCGCGCGCGTGCGCAAAGTCAACCCGCACTGCCCGCGCGACCTCGCGACGATCATCGAGAAGGCCTGCGCCACGGAACCGCGCGATCGCTATGCGACGGCCGGCGACCTGAGCGCGGACCTGCAGCGGTTCCTCGAGGATCGTCCGATCGAAGCGCGGCGCGTGTCCACGCTGGAGTCCGTCTGGCGTTGGTGTCGCCGCAACCGCGCACTCGCCAGCGCGGCGGCGATCGCGCTGCTCGCACTCGTCACGGCCGGCGTCACAGGCTGGATCGGTTGGGTGACGACGCGCGACGCGCTCGCCGACGCGCGCGACGCCAACGAACTCGCCGACGCCAACCTCCGGCTCAGCCTCGACGCGTTCGGCACGATGTTCGACGAGGTCTGCGGTGACGACGCGCTCGCGATGATCGAGGATCGCGCGACCGACGCCGACTACACCCCCGCGACTTCGCGCCCGCCGTCCCCCGACACGCTGCCACTGCTGCAGCACATCCTCGACTTCTACGACCGGTTCGCCGAGCGCAACGCCGACAACGAGCTGCTCGCCTGGGAGATCGCGACCGCGCATCGGCGGATGGGCGAGATCCGCTTCCGGCTGGGTCGATTCGAGGAGGCGATCGCCTCGTTCGAGGAGGCGATCCGA
>JAGQQZ010000668.1 GCA_020425915.1 Planctomycetota bacterium
CCAAGACCGTGCAGTTCTCGGCGTTCGGCGAGCCGCTGATGACGCCGAAGATGGAGCAGAAGCTCGACGACCTGATCCGCACGCACACGAAGCTCGAGATCGTCACGAACGCGACGCTGATGATGAAGGAGAGCCGCTTCCGCGAGAAGCTGCTCAAGACGCTCGAGCTCGTGACGTTCTCGATCGACGGTGCGACCCGCGACACCTACAACTCGATCCGCACCGGCGCGGACTTCGACGAGGTCCTCGACAACATCCGCCGCTTCGCCGCGCGCCGGATGGAGATGCCCGAGGCCGAACGGCCGCGGATGAACTTCAACTTCATCATGATGAAGCGCACGGTCGCCGAGGCACCGCGCTTCGTCGAACTCGTCCACGAACTCGGCGGCGACGAGATCATCTTCAATCACCTGGTCGCGTTCCATCCGACGCTCACCGGCGAGAACCTCGGCACCTGCAAGGAGTTCGCCAACGAGCACATGGACCGGACGCGGGAGGTCGCTGCCGCGCTCGGCGTCGACCTCAAGATGCCGCCGAACTTCGTGCTCGACGCCGGCCCCGCAACCGCGACGGCGACCGCCGGCCCCGCGGACTCCGCCCCGGCGAAGCCGAAGGCCCGGCCCTGCGGCCCCCCGCCGATCAAGTGCTGGTTCCTGTGGAAGCGCGTCTACATCGGAGTCAACGGCGAGGTCGTTCCCTGCTGCCTGGCCGGCATCCCGCACTTCGGCAGCATGATGGACCAAGGGTTCTGGGAGACGTGGAACGGCGAGGAGTACCAGACCTACCGCAAGCACGTGTTCACGGATTCTCCGTACGGACCGTGCAAGAACTGCTACCTGATCTACCCGAGCCCGGACCAGACCGAGAGCGAGGGCTACGAGAAGTTCTGAAGCGGCGCGCCTACCGACTCCGAACTCGTTCCGCACGACACGACCCGGTATCGTCCCCCGGGTGGCCCGCACGTCGAACGCGCTCTCCCGCGCCATCTCGCGCGCGAAGGGCTGGGTGCAGCGCAACCCGGCGCTCTACTCCCTCGCGTATCGACTGACGACCTCGCATCTCCAGGGCATCGGCCAGGCGCTGCAGCGATCACGCTACCACAGCCGGTTCGGCGGAACCTGGATCGACCGACGCGACTTCGCGCGCCGGCTCGCCGCGAAGCAGCGGCGCGGCGAAGTGTCCGAGTCCGAGGCGACGGAGCTCGAGCGGTTCGAACGCGACGGCTTCCTGGTCTACGAACGCGCGGTCGACCCAGCGCTGATCGACCGACTGCTCGGCGAGATCGATCGTGAACGAGCCGTCGACGCCCCCCGTCTGATGGTCGATGACGCCGGCGGGGGTCCGCGCGCCTACACACCCGACGCACTGCGACCGACCAGCGGCACGAGGATCGTCGACTTCCACTTCCTGTCCGAGACCGCGCGTGCCGCGTTGTTCTCGAATCGCGTCACGCGCTTCCTCGAGACCTTGTTCGAACGCGACCCGATCCTGACGCAATCGCTCTACTTCGAATACGGAAGCTCGCAACCGCTCCACCAGGACACCGGCTACGTCGTCATGAACTCGCCGCTGCGGATGGCGGCGTGCTGGATCGCGCTCGAAGACATCGAGCCGGGCAGCGGCGAACTCGCGTACTACCCCGAGAGCCACCGCTTCCCGGACTGGTTCTTCAGCCGCTACTTCAAGCACTTCGACCAGGAACGCGACGGGCCCGACGCCCAGGAGTGCTGGCTGTCGTGGATCCACGAAGAAGCCGCCCGGCGCGGCATCGCGATGCAGCGCTTCCTGCCGAAGAAGGGCGACGTGTTCGTCTGGCACGCCGACCTGGCCCACGGCGGGACGCCGGTCGAGAACGTCGGCCGGACCCGCCGCAGCCTGGTCGGCCACTTCTGTCCGGTCGGCGTGAGGCCGCTGTACGCGTACTACCTGCCCGACCGCCGACGCGCCTACGGCGAGTCGGCGCGCCGCTACATGTCGTCGTACTACTCGGCCTGAGGTCGCGGCCGCAGGCGGTCAGCTCGCCTGGTAGAGGTGCACGTCGCGCTGCGGGAACGGGATGTTCAGACCCTCGGCGTCGAAGCGGTCCTTCACGGCACGGGTCACGTCCCAGTAGACGTCCCAGTAGTCCGCGGTCTTCGCCCACGGCCGCACGATGAAGTTGACCGACGAGTCGCCGAGCTCGTGGACCTTGACGACCGGTGCCGGGTCCTGCAGCACCTTCTCGTGCGCGGTCACGATCTCGATCAGCAGGTTCTGCGTCTTCTGCAGGTCGTCGCCGTAGGCACAGCCGAACTTCATGTCGACGCGGCGCGTGTCCTGGCCGGTGATGTTGGTGATCACGTCGCCCCAGATCGAACCGTTCGGCACGACGACGGTTTGGTTGTCCGGCAGACGCAGCGTCGTCGACACGAGGCTCATCGCATCGACCTTCCCGGTCGTGCCCGACACGGTCACGACCTGGCCGATGTCGTACGGACGGTAGATCAGGATCATGATGCCAGCCGCGAAGTTGCCGAGCGTGCCCTGCAACGCGAAGCCGATGATGAAGCCGGCGGCGCCGAGCGCGGCGACGAACGGCGTGATGTCGATCTCGAGCATCGACAGCGCGACGATGACGCCGATGAACATCGTCAGCTTGCGTACGGTGTTGATGAAGAAGTCACGCAACAGCGCCGAAGCGCTCCGCATCCGGCTGATCGCCTTGCGCGCGATGCCACCCGCGATGCCGGCGATGAACTTGAAGACCAGCAGCGTGGCGATGAACTTGATGATGTTCAGGAGGATGCGGATGCCACCCTCGGGCGACAGCAGCCAGCCGCTCATGTAGGCCCACACCGCCTTCGGATCGAACCAACTCGTCGGACCGGTCACGGTCGACGCGCTGATGTACGAGTCGTAGCTCTTGCGGTCCCCACCCTTCGCCGCGAAGTCCTTGAGCACGACCTCCACGTTGCGGAGCAGCGCGGTGCGCGCGGTCTCGATCTCGAGCGCCCGCAGCTCGGCTCCGGCGGTGCCCTTCCGCGCCTCGATCTGCTGTTCGTTGTAGGCCTTGTTCTCATCCGCCAGCAACGCGATCCACGCATCGGCCTCGACCTTGGCCTGATCGGCCTGGAGCGGGCCGAGTTGCAGCTTGAGGACCTCGGTGTCGAGCGCCGCGCCGGCCTCGGCGGTCGCCGGAGCCGTGACGGGCTTCGGCTCGTCCTGGGCCGTCAGGAAGCAGGTGGAGGCGAGGAGGGCGAGGATCCAGAGTACGAGAGTTCGCGACATTCGACGGTCTGATGGTCAGGAGGAAGTGGACCGTCGATGTTCACGACCACACGGACGTGGTTCAACTACTCGGGCCGGTAATCGCTCGAACGGATCCCGTAGCGCTGCATGATCTTCTGGAACGCCGAGCGCGACATCCCGGCTTCCTTCGCGCAGCGGGTCACGTTGCCGGCATGCTCCCGCAACAGCCCGACCAGATACGAACTCTCGATCGCCGCGATCTTGCGGGCCTTCATCTCCTGGAATGGCTCGGCCCCGCGCGGCGATTCGGCCTCGTCCACGCCGAGGCCCTTGGGCAGATCCGCCGCCATCACTTCCGGCGCCGAGCACAACGCGCAGACCCGCTCGACGATGTTGCGGAGCTGACGCACGTTGCCCGGCCAGTCGAAGCTCTCCATCGTCGCGATCGCATCGGGAGCGAAGCGCTCGACGACGCAGTTCGGGTTGTGCGCACGGAATTCCTCGAGGAACGTCTCGGCCAGCGGCCGGATGTCGGCGCGCCGTGCGGCGAGCGGCGGCACGTCGATCCGCACGACGTCGAGTCGGTAGAATAGGTCCGGCCGGAACCGACCGGCGTCGACTCCACTCTGCAGGTCGCGATTGGTCGCCGCGACGATCCGCACGTCGACCTCGATGATCTCGTTGCCACCGACGCGGCGGATCTTCCGCTCCTGGATCGCTCGCAGCAGCTTGGTCTGGAACGGCAACGGCAACTCGCCCACCTCGTCGAGGAACAGGGTGCCGCCGTCCGCGACCTGGAACAGCCCCATCTTGTTCGACTCGGCGCCGCTGAACGCTCCCTTGACGTGCCCGAACAGCTCGCTCTCGATCAGGTTCTCGGGCATCGTCGCACAGTCGATCGGGACGAACGGTCGCTCCGATCGCCGGCTCGAGTCGTGCAGGAAGTGCGCGAGCAGCTCCTTGCCGGTGCCGCTCGGACCGAGGATCAGCACCGAGGCGTCGGTGCGCGCCGCCTTCTGCACGGTCTCGACCGTCGCCCGGAACTCGTCGGAGACCCAGGTCAGC
>JAGQQZ010000669.1 GCA_020425915.1 Planctomycetota bacterium
GTCGACCTCGGCTCCGGTGGCGTCACCACCTTCGAATCGGCGCTCGGCGGCCGTCGCGAATCCCTCTGCCAGGACTTGCTGCCGTGTCGCGAGATCTTCGCGCACGCCCGCCAGCTCCCAGTCGACGGCCGCGAGTCGAACGTCACGGACGACGTCGAGCCCGTGTTGCAGGAAGTTCGCACCGAGTCGCTCGCACTCGGCGCGCGCCGCCGCGACCCGCGCGGGGCGCTCCAGGATCGTTTCGATCGGCAGCGTCAGCGACATCTCGAGTTGCTTCGGACCGATCGGGAACAGCACCGAGAACACCGGGTTCGCGAGCAGACCGGACTCGGCCAGCCGCGCGCGACTCAGCCCGACCTCGGCCAGGCTCGTCGCGAAATCCGGGTTGTTCCACAGCGCGATCGCGACCGCTTCGCCGACGTCGACCCCGTCGTCGACGTCGACTCCGGGCGGCATCGTCACCTCGTCTTCGCCCGACGCGCGGAGGTGGTAGCCCGTCGCATCGTGGAGTGCACGGTCGAGCGCCGGCTCGTCGAATTCACGCGTGTCGACGGCGCAGCCGAGCACGATGCACGACGCGGCCCAAGCCAGCGCGCGACCCGGGCGCGGGACATGAGATCCTCTCATCGACCGCCCTCGGCGGGCTTCTGACGCCGCAACTGCTCGAGCGCCGCGCGAACGCGTTGCGTGTTCAATGGCACTTCGATGCGAGGCGACGCGTCGGGTCGGAGCTGGATCGGCACCTTGGACATCACGCGGGATTCGGGGTTTCGGACGCCTGGTTCGTAGATCCGCACGACGATCTCGTACTCACCGTCGTGCATCAGCGGAACCTGCACGACATCGGAATCACCGAGCCAGGCGCCGCTCGCCTTGCCGAGGTTCGCGCGACTGTAACCGCGCGATCGACCGGTGGCCTGGTCGTGCGACTCCAAGCTCAACGGGATCTCGACGTCTCGCACGAGGACCGTCGAGACGCGCACCCGGCGATCACCGACCAGCTCACGCAGCCCGCGGAGAACCAACTCCGCCGGCTGCGTCGCCTCGAACACGACGTCGGACTCGCCGGCGAACACCGTCTGCGTACGCGGTCGATAGCCGTGCCCGAGCAGGCGTAGCTCGAGCTCAGCGGTCGCGCTGAAGATCTCGGCGGTCCCGTCCCGCCACGGGAACGCGACGAACTGCCGCTCGCCGGACGGGCGGGTGATGTTCGCGACGAGCGGGGATGCGAGGTTCCGAACGGGCTCACCGTTCGCGGTGACCGCGTGGAGTTCGAACCGGAACAGGCGAGTGCTCAGGTCGATTCCCGTGAGCGGCGCCGGCGGCTGGTCGTCGCCCGGGTCGACGCGGACCGAACCGATCTCGACGATCGGATCGGCGAAGCCCGAAACGAAGACCCGGAAGTCGTAGACACCGGCCTGGACGTCGCGGAACCAGAACGTCACCTGATCGCCGCGCGAGCGCACGTTCGCCTTGTACACACGCCCACCGTCGACCGGCGCGCGGA
>JAGQQZ010000670.1 GCA_020425915.1 Planctomycetota bacterium
GAAGGTGACGGGGCAAACGGGGGGAGCCCCCTCGTCTTGCCTTCGATCCCGAGCGCTCGCGAGCCGATCCGGCCGCAACCCGAGCCACCAACTCTCAGTCGACTTCGCGCGTCGCCGCGTCGAACACCGCATCCAGCAATACTTGCACCCCTGCCGTCGGCACGAACGAGCACCCACCCGCCGGTCGGATCTGCCATCCGCGGTCGCCGCGGCGAACCTCGACCCAGAGGTGCTGCACGAGGTCCGGTTCGGCGACCGTCGCCCGCAGCATGACGACGCCGCGGTCGGGATCGTCGAGCCGGTCCTTGAACACGACGCTGATGTCGTCGGCCTTGAGGTCCGCCGGGCGGAAGGTCTTCGGATCGAATCGTTCGCAGACGTGGGTGCGCAACGTGATGTCCTCGACGAGTGGGAGGTCCGGGTGCGAGCGCTTCGTGAGTATCAGCTCGGAGAAGTCGGTCTGGCCCTTCGAACTCCAGATTCGCTCGAACCAGGTGTCGTGTCGGGCTTCGATCCGACGCCGTTCGAGCTGGAACGCCGCGGAGTTCTGCGACTCGATCCAGTCGGCGTACGGGTGGGCGTCGGTCACGATTCGTATCGCGCCGCCGTCGACGAGGCGATTGGCGCAGACGTCGAGCATCGCGGTCGAGAACAGCCGGTTCTTCTCGTGGCGGTCGCGAGGCCACGGTTCGGGGAACAGGCAGGTCATGCCCGTCAGGCTGCGCGGCGCGCAGCAGCGATGCAGGAAGACGCGTGCGTCGCCGCACACGACGCGAGCGAGTGCGCCGTCGACGCGAGACAGCTTGCGCAGTGTCTTCATGACGCGGCCCCACTCGAGCTCGACTCCGACGTGGTTCTCGTCGGGGCGATCGACGACCTGACGCGCGATCCAGTCGCCGTTGCCGACGCCGATCTCGACGTGGACGGGTGCCGTTCGACCGAACTCGACCGACCAGTCGGTCGGTCGAGGCAGATCGACCAGTCGTCGGAACGCGTCGAGCGATCGGTAGCGCGGTTCGGTGACCATCAGCTTCGTTCGTATCGCGCGACTTCGTCGGCGAACCGTTCCCATGCGAGCTCCGCGCAGACGTCGCGAAGTGCGTCCGCGTCGGCGCCGTTCCACCGCAGTTCGTCCAGCGTCTCCAAGATCGGCACGTCGGTGCGGAGGGTCGCGAGCGCGCGATACAGCAGCGCGTCATCGCGTCGTTCGGCGAGGTTCGCCGCGAGCGCCTTCGCACCACGCACGTCGACGGCCCAGTCCGCGGCGTCGGCGGGGATCGTCTCGATCTTCTCGTAGTGCGCGAGGACCGTGGCAGTGGACTTCGCACCCCAGCGAGGGATGCCGGGGATGCCGTCGGCCGCGTCGCCGACGAGCGCCAGGTAGTCGGGGATGGACGCAGGTCGCACGCCGAACTTGCGGATCACCCCCTGCTCGTCCATGAGCTCCTGCTTGCGCCGATCGAAGCAGACGATCGAACCGTCTTCGACGGCTTGGGCGAGGTCCTTGTCGGGAGAGCACAGCAGCACGCGCTCGACGCGCGCGTCGGTTCCGTACTTCATGGCGCCCGACATCAGCCCGACATCAGCCCGTCGTCGGCCTCGAACTCGATCATCGACCAGACCGGCACGCCGAGCGCGCGGACACCACGTTCGGCGACGCCGAACTGCTGATGCAACTCGGGTTCGAGCCCTTCGCCGGTCTTGTATCCGTCGAACATCTCGTTGCGGAACGACTCGATGACCGTGTCGAACGCGACGGCGACGTGGGTCACGTCGGGTTGCTTGAGCAGCGCGAACAGGCTGCGCATCAAGCCGCGAGTCGCACCGACCTCGCGTCCGTCGGCGCCCTTGGCGGGCGGCGCGCCGAAGTACGATCGGAACAACTCGTACGTGCCGTCGACCAGGTGGACTTGCATGGTCCGCAGACGTTACCCCGGTTCCGGTCGACGGGAGAAGCTCGCGGTTGTCGCGAATCCGTGGATCGACGGATCGAATCCGACACTTTCTCGAACGTTTCGGAACGTCGAGATCCGGGTTCGTCGTCGCCGCTTGTGGACGCGCGGGAGTCGGCTAGGCTCGGCAGACTCGTCTCCCTGCCTTGGATGCGATGAAAGCCAGGACCCGCCTCTTCTCGTTCGCGCTCGGCTGCTCGCTCGCCGTCGCAGCCCACGCGCAGACCGACTTCGTCAACTGGGAGTCGCCTCACGTCCACCCGCTCGAGATCACGCCCAGTGGGACGCGTTTGCTCGCGGTCAACACCGCGGACGATCGCCTCGAGGTGTTCGACCTCACGACGACGTTCCCCAGCTGGATCGGCTCGGTCCACGTCGGCGTGGATCCGGTCACGGTGCGCGCGCTCTCCGATTCCCGCGTCTGGGTCGTCAACCACATCTCCGATTCGATCTCGGTGGTGGACCTCGACGCGATGGCGCTGCTCGACACGATCCAGACACCGGACGAACCGTGCGACGTCGTGCTGCGCGACTTCGGTGGTGGCCAGCTGCACGCGTTCGTGTCGTGCGCGCAGCCTGATCTCGTGCAGACCTACAAGGTCGACGGCGACTCGGTTCGGATGCTCACGGCGATCGACATCCTCGGCGAGGATCCGAAGGCGATGGCGATCAGTCCTGACGGCAACAAGGTCTACGTCGCGATCCAGACGTCGGGGAACAAGACGACGATCCTCAACGGCGGCAACCTCGTCCTGCCGAACATCGTCAGCGACCCGGCGGGCCCGTAC
>JAGQQZ010000671.1 GCA_020425915.1 Planctomycetota bacterium
ACCTTGTCGAGTGCTTGGATGCCACGGACACGGGCCGCGAACTCCGTCACGTGTTCATCCCGTACTGCCCCGAGGTCGACTTCGTTCACAAGGCCATTCGCCAAGGGTTCGCCGAGATCGTCTTCCGTCACGCCGCCGATGCCGAGTTCGCACCGGGCGTGAAGCCGAAGAAGTCGAAGGAGATGATCAAGAAGGAGAAGATGAAGGCGGAGATGAAGGAGGAGATCCTGCGCAAGCAGGAGGCCGAGAAGGAGCGCCGGAAGAACAAGAAGGCCGGCGACGGCGCGAAGACCAAGAAGCAGCCGAAGGACAAGTCCGACGGCGGCAAGGACTGACCTGGATCCGGGCGAGGAGGGAGACCCGTGCTGTTCAAGCGAAGCGGCAGCGTCGTCACGTACTTCGTAGACGGCAAGATCCCGGCGATCACGAGCGACGACTTCACGGCGGCGCTCGCCAACCACAGGTTCCGCACGATCGAAACCGCTGCCAACGAGGAGTCCTCGATCGGCTGGGTCAGCGCCGGTGACCCGACCGGTGACTCGTTCGAAGTCGAGGACCTCGACCTGGATCTCGGCGTCTGGCTCCGAGTCCGCGTCGACAAGAAGAAGCTGCCGGCCGCTTGGTTGCAGATCCATCGCGCCACTGCCGAACGCAGTGCCGGACGTCCACTGAGCGTGCGCGAGCGTCGCGAGCTGAAGGAAGACCTCTGCGAGCGGCTCCTCCCGCGCACACTCCCGTCGGTACAGTTCATCGACGCACTCTGGCTACCCAAACAGTCGCGCGTGTTGCTGTTCTCGACGTCGAAGTCGGTTCGAGAAGAATTCGAGAAGCTGTTCTTCAAGACGTTCGCGGTCGCGCTCGAACCCGTCGACCCCAGATCGCTCGCGGAACACTTGGGCCTCGGCCGCGAAGCGCTCGCGTACCTCGACGAAGTCGCGCCGGTCAACTGGCCATCACGGGGCGACGCGCGGGCGATTTCGACGCTCGCCGAGCGCTCGACCAGCCCGGAAGCGATGGAGATCGAGAACTGATGAGTGACGGCGCGAGCTTCGGGTTCCTCGGCGAGGAGTTCCTGACCTGGCTGTGGTTCCGCCTCGAGACCGAAGGCGGCGACTTCGACATCGACGGCGGTCGATCGGTCGGCATCTCGTTCGACGACTACCTGCGGCTCGCTCCAGCGGGCGAGCAGGAGACGACCCAGACGCTGCGAGCCGGCACACCGACTCGGACCGCCGAGGCGCGCGCCGGGCTCCAGAACGGTCGACGGCTCCAGGAGGCCAAGCTCGTCACCGCGCTCGGTGAGCTGCAGTGGCAGTTCGTCCTCGACGGGACGACGATGACGTTGCGCAGCATCAAGCTACCGGACGACGATCCCGAACTCGGTGGCCCCGAGGAGAAGTCGCGCGAACGCGCGGCCAATTTCGTCCTGATCCACGAGATCGTCGAACAGGTCTACGCGCAGTTCCTACGACTTCGGCTGCAGCCCAGCTACCTGCAGCAGGAAGCCGAAGCGCAGGCGAACTGGATGGCGTCGAGCTGATCGGCGCCCGGGCTCACCGGAGCCCGAACTCGAGTAGGTAGTTCTCCTTCAGCCCGACGTCCGGCTCGGCGAGGCAACGGAATCCCGCGGCCTCGATCTCTTCGCGGACGACGGCTTTCCCGGCGCGGACGTGGCCCAGCACCCACTCCGTGCTGACGCCGGGGATTCGCTCGAAGTCGACCACGACGAGTCTCCCACCGGGCCTGAGCGCGCGACGGATCGAGGCGAGCGTCGCCTTCGGGTACTCGAAGTGATGGTACGTGTCGCACACGAACGCGAGATCGACCGACTCGGGCGCGAGCTTCACGTCGTTCTCGGCGCAGAGCACACCCGAGATGTTCCGCAGCTTCAGGCGCGCGGCACTGCGCTGGATGTGGTCGAGGAACTTGGGTGCGATCTCGACGGCGAACACCTGGCCTTCGGGACCGACCGCCTTCGCGAACATCCGGGTGAACAGTCCCGTGCCGGCACCCACGTCAGCCACTCGTTCACCGGGATCGAGCCGGCACGCGTCCAGGATCTCGTCCCGCCGCTCGAAGACCTCTCGGCTCTCGAGCTCGAAGCGCTTGACGAACGCATCGACGTCGAGATCCTCGGCGAGGAACCGCTCGTTGATTCCCGGCTTGACGCTGGCTTCGCCGTCGAGCACGGGCATCGATTCGGCCGACGATGTCTCGGGTGCCCCGGAACAGCCGAGGAGCAGCGAGAGGCCCAGAGAGAGTGAGATCCGATTCATGGGTCGGGTTCGATCAACGGGTAGGGAGACGCAGCGCCACGCTGCGAGCGACGAGTTCCGACATCTCTCGCGCATCGACGACATCGGTGCGGACGACCCACGGAACGGGGTTCTCCGCCTGGAACGGATCACGATCGACGAACGGGTCGACGCCCTTCTGCGTCCGCAGCGAGCGCTCCGATCCGTCGAATCGCCAGACCCACAGCAGGGACTCGTCCGCAGTGGAGACCAGTGAGCACGTCAGGTCGAACTCGAACGGTCGACCCGGACCGTCGACGAATCGCCAACGATCGACATCGACGATCCACACGGCATCGATCGTGGGTTCGTCCGCGAGCGCACGGAGCGGCAGGTCGATGACGCTCTGGGCCTCCGCGCGCCAACCCAACGACGCGAGGCGCCGGGTCGCGTCCTGCTCCGGCACCACGTCGTAGCCCCTCGCCGCGATCGCCCGCCCGAACGCGGGCACCAATTCGTGCATCTCGGCCGCGCTCGGCGCGCGGCGCAACGGAACGATCAGGATCGTCCGTGGCTTCGGTCCGCGCATCGGCACGAGCTCGATCGTGCCGCACGCCGACAGCAACGCACACGACAAGACCGCGGCGAACGGGCTAGTCCTCTTCATCGACGAGATCGACCAGCGGATCGCCGTTCCCGACCGTGTCTCCCTCGGAGACGTGGACCTTCGCGACCACGCCGCTTCCCTCGGCACCGATCGGGTTCTGCATCTTCATCGCATCGAGCACGACGAGGGTCTGCCGATCCTCGACGACGTCGCCCACGGCGACATCGACCGAAACCACGACGCCCGGCATCGCCGCAGCCACCGTGCGTTTGCCACCGGACTTGGCCGACGAGACGGCCTTCGCGGCGCGCTCTCGCGCATCTTCGACCTGGACCTCGACCCGCTCGCCGACGACCTGGACGATCGCCCGGTCATTGTCGAACTCGACCAGACAATCGAAGCTCCTCCCGTCGACGATCAGCGAGAACACCGCACCATCGCCGATCTGCGAGCGCTCGCATCGGTAGGACTTGTCGCCGCACGAGATGATCAAGTCGTCACCTTCCCGCACGAACGAGTATTCGCGCTCGGTGTCCCCGATCCTGGTGTAGTACTTCATCGCCTCGGCCCTCCGACGCGGGACATGCGGTCGACGAGGACCCAGGGAGTGATCGATTCGCCACCGCCGTGACTCGCCCCAGCGCTCCACTTCTCGCTGCGCTGGATCTTCGCGACGACCGCCGCGAGGCTCGCGATCTCGTTTCGAACCTCGGGAACCGAACGATCGATGCGTTCGAGGATCCCCGTGTCGTAGTCGCCCGAGCGGAACTCCGCCGAGTGGAACACGCGCAGCGCGACAGGGAGCGACGTCGACACACCGACGATGCGGAACTCCCGCAGACATCGGATCGCACGTTCGATCGCCTGCCCCCGATCCGCCGCGTGGACGATCAACTTGCCGAGCATGCTGTCGTAATGCGGCGTGACCTCGTGTCCGACGAACATCGAAGCATCGAGCCGGACGCCGGGACCGCCCGGCGGGGCGAGGCGTCGAATCGTGCCGAGCGACGGGAAGAACGTCTCCGGATCCTCCGCGTTCACGCGGACCTCGATCGCATGCCCGATCGGTTCGCGCGGTTCGGCGACCGGCTCGCCGGCGGCGACTCGGAACTGCTCACGCACGAGGTCGACGCCGAACCGCACTTCGGTCACCGGGTGCTCGACCTGCAGCCGCGTGTTCATCTCGAGGAAGTAGAACTCCCCCTCGGAGTAGAGGAATTCCACGGTGCCGGCGCCGACGTACTCCACGGCTCTCGCGAGCGCGCACGCCGCGTCGCACATCTTCGCGCGCAACTCCTCGGTCAGAACCGCACACGGCGACTCCTCGACGCGCTTCTGGTGTCGCCGCTGGACCGAACACTCGCGCTCGCCATAGGCGACGACGCGACCGTGTCGGTCGGCCATGATCTGCACCTCGACGTGGCGCGGCTTGGTCACGAACTTCTCGAGGTAGACGCGACCGTCACCGAACGCGGCGAGCGCCTCCGCACTCGCCAAGTCAGCGGCCTGCGCGAGCTCGGCGGGGTCGCGAATGATGCGGATGCCCTTCCCTCCACCACCGGCCGCCGCCTTCAGCATGACCGGATAGCCGATCTGCTCGGCGATCGCCGCGAGGTCACTGGCATCCGCCGGATCGTCGAGACCGGGGACGAGCGGCACGCCTGCTTCCTTGGCCACTCGACGGGCGGCGACCTTGTCACCCATCGCGCGGATCGCACTCGGTGAAGGTCCGAGGAAGGTGATGCCGGCCGCCTCGCACTTCTCGGCGAACGCAGCGTTCTCCGCCAGGAATCCGTACCCGGGGTGCAGACAGTCCGCACCGGCTTCGCGCGCGGCCTCGAGGATGCGGTCCTGGTTCAGGTAGCTCGCGGACGGAGCCGCCGGACCGATGCAGATCGCAATGTCCGCGCGGCGGACGTGCAGTGCGTTGCGATCCGGCTCGGAGTACACGGCGACCGTCTCGATGCCCATCTCGGCCGCGGTCGCGATGACGCGCAGCGCGATCTCACCGCGGTTCGCGATCAGCACGCGCTGGAACGGAGGAGGGTTCATAGCGGGATGTTCCCGTGCTTCTTGGCCGGATTGGCGTCGCGCTTGCGACCGCACAACTCGAGCGCGCGGATCAACGCGGGTCGGGTGTCGCGCGGCATGATCACGTCGTCGACGTAGCCGAGTCCGGCTGCGATGTAGGGGTTGTTGAACCGTTCGCGATACTTCGCGACGAGTTCGGCCTCGGCGGCGACCGGGTCGTCGGCGGCGTTGATCTCGCGCCGGAACACGATCTTCGCCGCCCCTTCGGCACCCATGACGGCGATCTCCGCGCCGGGCCACGCGAGGTTGACGTCGCCACGGATGTGCTTGCTCGACATGACGTCGTACGCCCCGCCATATGCCTTCCGCGTGATCACCGTCAGCTTCGGGACGGTCGCCTCGCAGTAGGCGTAGAGCAACTTCGCGCCGTGCGTGATGATCCCGGCGTGTTCCTGGTCGCGGCCCGGCAGGAAGCCCGGCACGTCCTCGAACGTCACCAGCGGGATGTTGAACGCATCACAGAAGCGGATGAATCGTGCTCCCTTGAGGCTCGCCTGGATGTCGAGCACACCGGCGAGATGCGCCGGCTGATTGCCGACGATGCCGACCACGCGACCGGCGAGACGTCCGAATCCGACGATGATGTTCCGCGCGAACGCCTCGTGGACCTCGAAGAACTTGCCGTCGTCGACGACCAGCTCGACGACCTGTTTCATGTCGTACGGCTGGTTGCTGCTCTCCGGCACGATCTCGTCCAGCGCCGGCTCGGCGCGATCGGGATCGTCGCCGGTCTCGACGAACGGCGGGTCCTCGGCGTTGTTCAGCGGCAGGTAGCTCAAGAGCTCGCGAACGAGCATCAGGCACGAGGCGTCGTCGGGAGACGTGAAGTGCGCGACACCGCTCTTCGTGCTGTGAACTCGGGCGCCGCCGAGTTCCTCGGAAGTCACGTCCTCGTGCGTGACCGTCTTGACGACGTCGGGCCCCGTGATGTGCATGAAGCTCGTGCCCTCGACCATCGCCACGAAGTCGGTGATCGACGGTGAGTAGACGGCGCCACCGGCACACGGCCCCATGATCGCGCTGATCTGCGGAACCACGCCCGACGCGAGCGTGTTGCGCAGGAAGATGTCGGCGTAGCCACCGAGCGAGACCACGCCTTCCTGGATACGCGCGCCACCCGAGTCGTTGAGCCCGACGACCGGGACACCCATCTTGACCGCGAGATCCATGACCTTGCAGATCTTCGCGGCGTGGGTCTCCGACAGCGAGCCACCGAACACCGTGAAGTCCTGACTGAACAGGTACACCGGGCGCCCACCGATCCGCGCCGAGCCGACGACCACACCGTCGCCGAGGATCGCGTTCTTCTCTGCGTCCATGCCGAAGTCGCGACACCGGTGGGTCACGTATCGATCGACTTCGACGAACGATCCGGGGTCGACGAGCAGTTCGATGCGCTCGCGCGCCGTGAGCTTGCCCTTCTCGTGTTGGGCATCGATGCGGGCCTGCCCGCCGCCCTCGAGCGAACGGGCACGCATCTCCTCGAGATGTTCGAACGGATCGTTCATCGCGCGGCCTCCTCCGGGTCCTGGACGATCTCGGCGAGCACGCCACCGAGCCACTTGGGATGCACGAAGGCACACTTCGTCCCGTGCGCACCCGGTCGCGGCGCGTCGTCCAGCATCGGCGCGCCGTGTTCGGTCAGCACCCGGATGACCGCTCCGGTGTCGTCGACCTTGAACGCGAGGTGGTGCACGCCTTCGCCACGCTTCGTCAGGAACTTGGCGATCGGGGAGTCGTCGGCCGTCGGTTCGAGCAACTCGATCCGGGTCCGGCCAGCGAACAGGATCGCAACCTTGACGCGCTCGGTCGGGACCTCCTCGACGACGTCCAACCGCAGCCCGAAGCCGTCGACCCAGCGCGGGAGCGCCTCGTCGAGCGACTTCACGGCGACGCCGATATGGTGCAAATCTTGGATCATGGGCGCGGTCACCATAGCGCCGATGTCGCGTGTGGTCTTCGCATTCCTCGCGCGACCGCCGGTCGAGCGGAAGTCGTCGGAATCCGGCTCCGAGGGGACGCGTTTTTCCGGGATTCGGTGTCGAATCGAGCGAGGCCCGAACGCTCGTCCTGCGCGGCCCGCTCGGGGCCGACCAGAAACCGAAGGAAACCAACGATGACCAAGTTCCTCCTCCTCCTCCGTTCGTCGATCGAAAAGGACTACTCGCAACTCACGCCTGACGACATGCAGCGGATCATCCAGGGCTACGAGAAGTGGGCCGGCTCCCTGGCCGCCGAGAACCGGCTCCTGGCCGGACAGAAGCTGACCGACGAAGGTGGCTGCGTCCTCCAGCCCGGCGCGGGCAGCGTGTCCAAGAAGGACGGCCCCTACATCGAGACCAAGGAAGTCGTCGGCGGCTACTACGTCATCGAGGCCGACGACCAGGAGCACGCCGTGCGTCTGTGCGAAGGTCACCCGAACTTCGAGTTCGGCTCGATCGAGATTCGTCAGATCGACTTCATGGGCGGACCGGAAGAACTCGCGTAGCCGCTCGAGACCACGATGTCCGCGCCGCACCAGGTCGAACACACGTTCCGACACTCGTACGGCCGGCTCGTCGCGAGCCTGACCCGAGTGTTCGGGCCCGGCCGCATCGACCTCGTCGAGGACGTCGTGCAGGACGCGATGCTCAAGGCGATGCGGTCGTGGCCGTTCTCGGGAGTCCCACGGGACCCCGAGGCCTGGCTCGCCCGCGTCGCGCGAAACCTCGCTCTGGATGCGCTGCGTCGCGACAAGGTTCGCGACGCCCACGCGACCGCGTTCGCCGTCACCGAGCTCGACCGAACGAGCGACCCCGCGAGCGCGGACCGCCCCGCGGTCACGGACGACAGCCTGCGGATGATCTTCACGTGCTGCCACCCGTCGATGCCGCCCGAGTCGCGGGTCGCGCTCACACTGAAGACGCTCTGTGGCTTCGGCACGCGGGAGATCGCCAGCGCCCTGTTGACCAAGGAATCCACGATCGCCCAGCGGCTGACGCGCGCGAAGGCCAAGCTGCAGCGCGACGGGGTCCGGTTCGAGGTCCCACCGGCCGACTGCCTCGACGAGCGGCTGGAGTCGGTCCTCGAGGTGATCTACCTCGTGTTCAACGAGGGCTACCGCGCGCACCGAGGCGTCGACCTCGTCCGCCTCGAACTCGTCAGCGAGGCGGTCCGCCTGGCGCAACTGCTGATCGAACTCGAGACGATCGACCAGCCACGGGTGCATGCACTCCTCTCGCTCATGCTGTTCCTCGGCGCGAGGATCCCGGCACGCGCGAACGAGGCCGGCGAACTCCTGACGCTCGCGGAACAAGATCGCACGAAGTGGAACGCGGAATGGACTCGCGCCGCATTCGACCATTTCGAGAAGGCGATCGGCGGAACGCGGCTGTCCAGCTACCACGTCGAAGCATCCATCGCCTCGCTCCACGCGATGGCACCGAGTTACGACGCGACCGACTGGAAGCGGATCCTCGATCGATACGACCAGCTCGTCACGCTCACGGATTCGCCCGTCGTCCGACTGAACCGGTGCGTGGCCGTCGCGAAGGCGCGCGGGATCGATGTCGCGCTTCGCGAGCTCGAGGTGCTCGGGTCGTCACCGGAGTTGGCGGACTACCTGCTGATGCCGGTGACGGTGGCGCACTTGTGTTGGTGGTCGGGCGACCGGCAGCGCGCGGTGGCGGAGTATCGGCGGGCTTTGGAGATGCAGGCGAC
>JAGQQZ010000051.1 GCA_020425915.1 Planctomycetota bacterium
CGTCGTCCGCACGTCGGCAAGCGACGTGGTCTCCGACCGCAACGGCCTGCTGCTGCTCGCGCCGCAGGGACGGGGCCAGGCGGGCCTGGAATTCCTCCGAGTCCGTCCGGACCGTGGCGAACCCTGCGGTCAACTCGACGACACGTCCCGCGACGACGGGTCGTCGGACCTTGGCGCCGTCTCCGCCTGGTCGGCGGTCGGCAGGCACTCGCTCGATTCGATCGTCGAGCGGCTCGTCTCGGCGTCTTCGCGTGATCGGATCGTCAGGATCGACCGCTCGCTTCCGCGCGCGCCTGTCGCGAATGTCGTCGCGACGCTGCTGCTTGCGGATGCCACGCTCCCAACGGCGCCGCATCCGATTCTTGTCTTCTTCTGAAGTCACGATGAGTCTCCGAAATCGATCGCACGCGCGCGGGGGGTCGGACGACCGACACCTCGGTACGGACCGCGGGCGTGCACGGGGTCATGGGTCCCCGCAGCGCGCCGACCGCTCGTCGGTCAGGAGCGCGCCGCGGAGGCGGAGACGGCAATCGTTGCGTTCGTCTTCATCGTGTTGGCCTCCTGGCGAATCGGTTTCGGGAAGTGAGCCGGACGCGGCTCACGAGCGTCCGCGAGGATAGCGACGGCGTCGAGGACCGCAACCCGCCTCAGGCGACGATCCGCGCGCGTACTCGTTCGAGCAGCGCTTTGGTCGCGCGGATTCCGTCGTCTTCGAGGCCCGCGCCTTCGTATTCGATGCCCACGTAGCCCCGATAGCCGGCGTCGAGCACGATCCGGAGCATGCGCTCGAAGTCCGTGTGCGTCTCGTCGCCGTTCGCATCGAAGTCGTGGCTCTTCGCGCTCACGGCTCGCGCGAAGGGCATCATCTCCTCGACCCCACGGTAGCGGTCGTACCAGTCGTCGCCGGAGATCCGGAAGTTGCCGAAGTCCGGCAACGTGCCGGCGCGCGGGTGGTCGGCGCGACGGATGACTTCGGCCAGCCAACTCCCGTTCGACGACAGGCCGCCGTGGTTCTCGACGATCACACCGAGATCGAACTCGTCGGCGCGCTGGCAGAGGCGCCGCAGTCCGTCGGCGGCGAGTTGCATCTGCTGTTCGTACGTTCCTTCGCTCGCCGCGTTGACCCGGATCGAGTGGCACCCGAGCGCGCTCGCCGCGTGCAACCAGCGGACGTGTCGCTCGACCGACTTCGCGCGATGAGACACGTCGGGTGCGCCGAGCGCGCCCTCACCGTCGACCATGATCAAGAGGCTCCGAACACCTTCGCCGTCGGCGCGACGGACCATCTCGGCGAGGTAGGCGTCGTCGGTCGCCTTGTCGACGAAGAACTGGTTCACATACTCGATCGCGTCGATGCCGAACCCGCGGGCGGTCGCGGCGAACTCGAGGTTGTCGATGCTCGGTTGCTGTTCACCGCGCAGCCGACGGTGCAGCGACCATTGGGCGAGCGAGATCTCGAACCAGGGTTCGGGCGGAGTATTCGTGCTCCGACATCCCAGCAGCCAAG
>JAGQQZ010000672.1 GCA_020425915.1 Planctomycetota bacterium
CAGAAGTAGGCACTGGTCTCGCCTGGGAGTGTGCTCACGATCGCATCCGTCAGGACCGCCGCCCTCGCGGCGTTCATCTCGATCGCCGGAAGACCGTCCATGGGGCACGCGGGGCTGTACGTCGGATCGTCGTAGGTCGCCAAGATTCCCGGGCCGCTTCCGTCGAGTGGATGCTCGACGACGAATAGTGGGAAGCAGAACACTCCGACGCCGCCCGCCGCCGAGACGGCCAGATTGCGAAGCTCGTTCCGCGTGAAGTTCGCTGTCAGATTGATCGCCGAGATCGACACCTCGAACGAAGCGCATGGCGGTCGCGCGAACACGTCGACGGCGGCGCGGCCCGGGTTCATTCCGAACGTCGAGTAGTCCGTCGAACCGGGATGGAACGCATCGCTCGTGAACAGGTCGGGCTCGTCACCTTCGCTCGTGCTGGCGAACACGAGTCCGTCGGGCGGGGCGTTCTTGCGAACGATGACGAACCAGTAGGTGGCGGGTTGGAATCCGCTCAGTGTCGGCGTCGGCGTGAGGCCGAACTCCTCGAACTGGAACTCGAGATACCGATTCGCCACGCCGATCGGACTCTGGCCACCGAACAGCGGTGGTGAGGGGTTGGTCAACGAGACGAACGCATCGTGGTGGACGGGGAGCGGTCCGTCCGGGGTGACGCCGAGTGCGTGCCCGAAAGCGTCGTCCCCCGCGTAGACGATCAGATCGAGGTCCAGGTTGGTGTAGTCCTCGTCGATCGCCGCCCCGACGGCCGTGACGCGGGAGATCGTGACCTCCTCCGAGACGACGACGCGGATGCCGGTGATCGCATACTGCTGGCCCGACGGGCCGGACCACGACGGCAGCGCTGGTCGAAGGTCGGTGCAAGAAGCATCCTGCGCCTCCCAGCAGGTCGAGTCCGAGTTCGCAGTGCGACGAAGGTCGGTCTCCAACGACGTGTCACAGATCGTGAACGAAAGGCCCTGGCTCGCGGCGAGTCCCCCGATCGCGAACGGGTCGGCGACGAGGGCTTGGGCGTACACGGTCGTGCCGACGAGACTCGACTGCGGCGGGACCGGGAGCGGGAACGACGTGTAGCCGTTCGTCGACGTCGCGTGCGGGAGCACGCCGACGATCTGTTGCAGGTCGACGAGGATCGTCGCGCCGAGGAAACTGGAGGACCCGGATCCGAGCGAAAGTGCGAGCCCGACGCTCGTGTTGCCGCGAGCGCGGAAGCAATCGATCGCGAAGTCGGTGTCGCCGACGCGCGCGGCGCGGTTCCCTGTCGTCAGTTCCGGGATCAGTCCGAACGAACCGGCCGTTCCGATTCCGTAGCTCGTTGGTGGCTGGCACGGAACCTGGGCGGAGATCGGCGAGACGGCGACCATGGTGACGGCGAGTCCGAGCGCGCTGAGGGGGTTCATTCGGATTCTCCTAGAACACGGGCAGGGACTGGCCGGGAGGGCAGACATGACGCGCGATCAGCACGGGGGACGTGAACCACGGGACAGCACCTTGTGGGTAGCTGCAGAGCCACAGACTGACCTCGCCTGGAGCGTTGACCTGAGCGGCGGCCTGAGCGATGGCATCGCGCACCGGCAGTGGCACTTGCAGCGAGCCGACGCAGCCTCCGTCGCCGATTCCAGTCGTGGTCGACGTCGTGCTCCCGTCCGCGGACCGCCATGCGAACAGCGCCGGCGCGCAGATCGTGCCGGCGGCGACGGTCGCGGCCACCGCATGGAGTTGCTGCTGTGCGGCGTATGCGAGCGGTATCGCCTCGTCGTACGAGATCTGGTAGTCGGCGCACGCGGGCCGCGCGAACACGTTGGCCGCGATCGCGCGCTCGGATGGGATCGGCGTCCACATCGGCTGGATCGCACTGCCGGAGCGCGCGTCACCGACGATCTCGGTGGTCGACTGAGCCCACGCGAAGGCGTTCGCGTCCGCGGCGCGCCGTGCGATGACGATCCAGTAGTCTTCGGGTTCGGTCAGTCGGGGATCCACTTCGAACTCCGCGAACTCGAGTTCGAAGAGACGGTTCGGCACGCCGAGCGCGCTCTGGCCGCCGAACTCCGGCGGCGACGGGTCCGCCAACTGCACGTTCGTGTCGAAGTGAAGCGCTCCGGACGCGCTCGGTCCCGACTGCGCGAAGTGGGGCTCGTTGCCGAACACGTACAGCTCGAGGTCGAGTTGGTCGTAGTCCTCGGCCGCGGCGGCGGCGATGCCGACGATGCGGGTGATGATCGTCGGCCGATCGACGACGATCCGGATCGCCGCCAGATCCCAGGCCGTTCGATCGTCGTTGCGATAGCTCGGCACTGCGGGCAGTCCGTCGGTGCAGCCGTCACACGCGGCGCCGATCCCCTCCAGTTCGCGGAGGTTGTACTCCGGGAGCTGATCGCAGACTCCGACGTGGAGCCCGTGACTCGTCGCGATGCCGGAGACCGCGTCGGGGTCGGCGGCGATCAGTTGGGTGTACAGATCGAGTCCGGCGAGCCCGGCGCTGGGCGGGACCGGCAGGTCGTACGTCGCGGTGCCGGCGAGGTTCGTCGTGTTCGGCAGGACGGCGAGGATCATCGTCGGACTCACCAGCAGCTCGATCCCGAGTGTTTGGATCGAATCCGGCTGCGTTGCGAGCACCAGTGCCACCGAAGTGCTCCCGCGAACCATGGATGCCTGGACCGCGAACGTCGGGTCCCCGAGCAGGGCCGGACGGCCGAGCGTCGAGATCATCGGAACCAGCCCGTGGAGGCCGGGGGTTCCGTTGCCGTATGGTGTCGGTGTTTCGCACACGGTCTGTGCGGCGGTCGGACACGCGACCGTCAGTCCGATGACGATCCCCATCGCGTACGTGAGCGGGCTCGCGTTCATCGGCCACCCCACCAGATCTGGAGCCCGCCTTGCACGGCTCCGACCATGTCCCGATCGCCATCGAGGTCGAGGTCTGCGCTCATGAGGGCGCCCAGGCGGAGTCCCGTGATTCCGAAGCCGCCGAACGTTTCACCCAGGCTGGCCGCGGTGTCGATCGTTCGAGGTTCGCCGCCGTAGTGACCGGACCCGAGCTGCGGGAAGATCGTGAGACCCGACGAGGTGCTGACGACCAGGTCGAGGTCGCCGTCGCGGTCGATGTCGAGCGTGTCGATGTCGACCGGGAACCGAGTCGTGGTCGTGTCGCCGAGCACCTGCGGCGTGGCATCGAACGACATGGGGCCGTTCTGCTCGAAGATGCGTACGTGATCGCCGAGCAGACTCGCCGTCGCGATCTCCACGAGTCCGTCCTGATCGAAGTCCCCGAACTTCGCGAATCCGAGGAACGTCACGCCCAGGGAAGTCAGGCCGACGGAGCGTTCTTGGAACATCCCCTTCGGTCCCTGCTCGAACACGCGAAGCGCGCCCGCCTCTCGAGACACGGTCAGCAGGTCCATGTCGCCGTCCCGGTCCAGGTCACGGACGCTCACCCAGCTCGGAGTCCATTCCCCATCGATCGTTCGAGGATCTGCGGCGAAGACGCCGGGGTCGGTCTGTTCGAACCACGACAGTCCGGCCTCACTCGACACGAGGACGTCGCGATCTCCGTCCTCGTCGAGGTCGACGGGGAACGCCATGGATGGAGCGGGTGTGACGATCGCATCGCCCAAGACGATCGGTGATGGTTCCAGTGCGCCGTCGGTCTGTAGCACGACGAGAACGTGGTCGTTGGAAGAGTCCGCGATCGTGAGGTCGACGTCACCATCGCCGTCGACGTCGGCGGTTTCGGTGGACGCTGCGACGCCCAACACGTCGGGCGCGACCGCGAGCGGTGATGTCGCGAAGCTCGTGGCGAACTGCAAGAACACACTGACCCCGCCGTCGATCAGGCCGGTGACGACGAGATCGAGGTCGCCGTCGCTGTCGATGTCGGCGGCGGAGACACGTCGGGCGCGAACCGCGCCTGGAATCGCGAGGTTGGTCCAGTCGGCGCCGATGGAGGGTTGCGAGAACACGGCTTCCACCGCGCCGCCGTGGTCGACGAAGTCCGTGGTCCCGTCCTGGTCGATGTCGATCACGACGGGATCGTCGTTCACCGCGTTGGTGGGCAACAGCGGGCCAGGTTCGAACTCGCCGGACGTCGATTGGAGGAGCATCTCAACTCCCGTGACCAGGTCCAGCGTCCCGTTGTCGTCGAAGTCGAAGACGCGTTGGATACGGCTGCGCAGTGTTCCGACCGTCGTCGGCGCGAACGATCCGCGCGACGTCTGGTAGAAGACGTGGACCGGAATATCGAAGGGAACAGTGTTCTGTCCCGGGCCGACGACGATGTCCGCGTGTCCATTCCGATCGACGTCCGCGACCGCGACGACGGTCCCTCCGATGCCAACCGGGATGTCGATGTGGAAGACGGAGTCGGAGAAGGAACTCTCCGCCGTGCCGTAGCGAACTTCGAATCGTGAAGCCGCGAGTGAGTCGCTTGCGATGAGGTCGGGGAGTCCATCCGAATCGAGATCTCCCACGAACAGCCGTTGGTCGGCTACGGCCCACGCAAAGGCTCGAAGTTCGAACACGCGAGGACTCGTTTGCTCGACGACACGGACCTCGTCGTCGACGACCAGGACGAGGTCGATGTCACCATCCCCTCCCAGGTCGGACACCGTCAGGATCGTCGAAGGCTCGTCGACGACGGAAACCGAGTCGAAGAGGCCGGGCGCGATCTGGAAACGAGCGGCATCGCCAGCGAACAGGTCGATGTCACCGTCCCCGTCCGCGTCTCGGACGAAGGTGGGGCCCGAGTTCGCGACGGCGACGAACAGCGGCGTGCTGTCGAACTTGCGCGGCGCCGTCTGGAAGAACAGGTCGACGCCCTGCGCGGTGGTCATGACGACATCGAGGTCACCGTCGAAGTCGAGGTCCTCGCAGCCGACGAGGCGCGCGCAGCTCGTGCACGTGCTGACGAGTTCCACGCGTTCGACCGCAGGCGTCGCGATCAGGGGCTTGGCCAGGTTGGGTGCCGAGATCCCGCCCGGGTCCGCATCGAACGCGGTTCCACGAACGAAGACGCGGCCACCGGACGGGACATCACGACCACTGTCCCACACCATCGCACCGGTTCCCGGTGCGCCGGCGAGCTGGACCGGGTCGCGAAACGACCGACCGATCGGCATCCGGTAGGGTGTCGGTTCGTTCGCGTTCCACGCGGCGTCGAGTTCGGCGAGTCCCGTCGCCGGATCGTACGCGACGACGCGCCTGCTTGCGGCGATGCCGCCGATGGCCTGCACGGACCCGTTGATCGGACTGGTGGTCAGGATCGACCCATCGCCGCCGATCGCGAGGGTCTCGACGCCGTCGTCGAGGGACGATCGTCGCGTGACCCGGTGCCCGTTCCGTCCCAGGCTCAGCTCTCGGAGCTCCGGGTTCGATGCACCGGTCGCACGGCAGATCGCGACGAGCTGATTGTGCGCAGCTCGGTACGCCAGGCCGGTGATCGCGGGCAGCGACGCGGTGTCGCCGACCTCGGTCAGGACTGGTGACGCTTCTCCGGTGCGGAAGTCGATCTCGAGGACTCGTCCGGCGGCGTGTGGAGCCGGTCCGTCGTGCTCGGCGACCCAGACGCGTTCCGGGGCGCGGGGGTCGACCGCGATTCCCCAAGGCGTTCCCAGGCCCGTCCGAACCGGCGTGACGAGTGGTGTGTCGCTCCACTCCACGCGAACCAGGGAGTCGTCGAGGGTCGCGAGTGCGGCGAACGTCCCGAGCGATGCGAGCGCTCGCGGTGCGGAGCCGACCAACTCGGCGAGTTGCGTCGCGTCGCCGTCACACGCATCCACCGAAGTCAGTCGCCATGGACCCGAAAGGTCGGTCGCGACGAGCAGGTGCTCTCCGTCTCGCGTCGCGCACATCGCGACGGGTGCGCCCTCGATCGTCGCCGTGCGAGTCGCGTCGACTTCCCCGGTCTCGAGATCGAGCGCGACGACCCTCGAGTCGTTGCCGGATCGATCGAGCACGAAGCAAGTCCCGTCGACCGTCAGCGCGGCGACCGGTCCGATCAACGGGTTCTGCGACCAAGTGTCGGAGACCGCCGTCGCCGGTGTCGTGCGTCGCATGAACTGGATCTCTCGCCCCAGCATGCCTGACAAG
>JAGQQZ010000673.1 GCA_020425915.1 Planctomycetota bacterium
GAATTCGCGAAATGCCCGTCCCCGCGGTCCGCGTGGGATCTTCATTCACAAGGAACGAAGTCACCGAGACGCGACCCTGCGAATCGGGGACTCGTCCGGGCTCGTGGGTGGAGAACGTGGGTTCTCCTTGGCGTGTGAAACGGCTCGGTGCGAGTCTCCGGTTCGGAGGGTCGCGTCGTTCGCTCGGGACACGCCTCAGCGCATCGGGCGCGCGAGCTGCGGGTCGAGGGCCCAGCGGCCACCGTCGTTCCGCGGTTCCTCGTCGAGGACCGAGCCGTCCAGCGCTTTCGTTCCTTTCGTGAAGGCGGCGAGCGGGCTCGGCACCTTGTCGGTGCCACCGTACGACTGCACGTCGTTGTCGGTGCGGACCACTTCGCCGCACTGGTCGATGACGAACGCGCCGTCACCGGTCACGCCGCGCTCGACCGGCCACGCGTAGCACACGAACCCGCGCTCGGCCGCATCGGCGTCGGGCATCGACTTCGGATCGACGCCCCCCTGACCGGCTTCGGCGCACGGCGCGCCGTGCTCGCCCGGCAGCCACATCTGGAAGTAGTAGCCGTTCCAGACGAAACGGCGACCGCGGACGACGAACTTCGAGCTCAGCGCCGGCGGCTCGAGCCGCAACTCCCCCACGCCGTCCGCGTTGCGCACGGGCGTCAGCGCGCTGAGTTCGCCGAAGTAGCCGAACTCGCCGCGGCCGTCGCCATCGACGTCGATGACGCCGGCGTGCAGCACCTTCTGCTGCGCCGCGGCGATCGCGCGCAGGGTCGCAGCCGCCGAGGCCTCGTTGGCCCGCCGGCGCGACTTGGCGAGTTGCGTCCGCATGCGCAGCAGCTCGTGCTCGTCGACCTCGCCGTCCTTGTTGCGGTCCGCTGCGGCGAGCAGGCGCTCGCCGACCGCACGGAAGCGCTCGAGCGTCATGCCGTCGAAGCGGCCGTACGCGTCTTCGCCGTCGCCGAGGAACTCGCGGCAGATCTCCAGCACGGAATCGAACATCTGCCGCTGGGCCGGGCTCTGGTCGGCGACCAACGCCCGGACCGAACGCTCGAACGCCTCACGATCCGAACCGTCGACGACCTGTACGGTCTGGGCCATCGAAGGAGCCGCGAACAGCATCGCGGTGGCGAGAACGTGGACACCTGTCGTGAATCCGTGCATCACGCGGTTTCGTGTTCGCGGCGCGCCGGTCTTGACGGATCGCGTCCCACGTTGAGACGAAAGTCCGAGCCTGCGATCGCATCGCGGACTCCGCATCGATCGTCGTGTCGCGCGCGGCTACGCTTCGGGCACCGAGACCCCTGGATCCTCTGCCCGATTCCCCACAACTCCGCCTGTTCGCCGGCTGTGCGCTGATCAGCTTCTCGTCGGTGTTCGTCACGTTGTCGTCGGTGGCACCGACGGTCAGCGCGTTCTACCGCGTGGCGATCGGCGGCGTGGTGCTGCTCGCGATCCTGTGGCGTGCCAAGTGGCCGTTCACGCGCGCGCCGGTGCCGTACGCGCTGCTCGCGGGCGCGATCGTGTTCTTCGCCCTCGACCTGGCGTTCTGGCACCGGAGCATCGAGTTCGTCGGACCCGGGCTCGCGACCTTGCTCGCGAGTTTCCAGGTGTTCTTCATGACGGCCGCCGGGATCGTGTGGTTCGGCCAACGCCCGAACAGGATCCAGCTCCTGGCGATCCCGCTCGCGTTGTTCGGGCTGGCGCTCGTCGTGGGTCTCGATTGGTCGGTGCTGTCCGAGCAGTATCGCGACGGCGTCGTGTTCGGGTTGCTGACCGGACTCGTCTACGCCGGATATCTCCTCTGCCTTCGGCAGGCGCAGACCGGCGGGTCGGGCCGGCTGCCGGTCGCGGAGTTGGCCGTCGTCTCGCTCGGCTCGGCGGTGTTGCTCGCCGGCAGCGCCTTCGTCGAGGGACGCTCGCTCGCGATCGAACGACCGATCGACTACCTGTGGCTCGGCTGCCTCGCGATCCTCTGCCACGTCGGTGGCTGGCTGCTGATCGCGAGCAGCCTGCCGCGCGTGCCGACGGCGATCGCGGGGCTGCTGCTGACGATGCAGCCGGTGCTGACGTTCTTCTGGGACGTGATGCTGTTCGGTCGGAGTTTCACCGCGACCGAGGTGACCGGAGTCGCGCTCGCGATCCTGGGTGTCTGGCTCGGGGCTCGGCGCTGAGCGTCGGGTCAGTCGTCGGCGAACTCGATCGCGCCTACCGTCAGCACTTCATCGCCCTTCCACGTCGTGCGCGAGTGGATGCGCCCGAGCAACCCGCAGAGCCCCGTCGTCAGGTCGGCGACCTGGGCGAACTCTGGTTGAACGAGTCGCGCGTCTCGTCCGCCCGACAGCGCCGACATCGTCTCGCCGAACTGTTCGACGAAACTGGCGATCCCGGCCCCGCTGGTCTCGAACGAGCCGACGCAGTGTCGATCCGGCGCGCCCTTCTCGGCGGACGCGGCGGCGAGGATGCGGGTGCTCAGGTCGCGCGACGTCGACCACACGAGGAAGTCGCCGTGGACGAAGGCGTGCGGCGTCAGATCACCGCGAACCCAACGATCGACGTTCGGCACGGCCCAGGTCGGACGGTCCAGACCGAGATCGACGAGCGCGTCGTCGAGCGACCGCGTCATCGTGTCGAGTGATTCGTCCAAGTGCCGACCGAACGAGTGCAGGTAGGTGAGCGCGGCGTCCCGCGAGCGGATGCGGGTGACGAAGGCGAACCCGGGTACGGGCACGTCGGCGAGCACGACGGCGGGGTCGTCGGGGTGCTGGAGTTCGGTCGTCCCGCGGCTCACTGCGATCCATGCGTACGGTGGTTCGAACGCATCCTGTCCACCGTCGAGCAGCAACTCACGGACGCGACCGAACTTCTCGTAGTAGATCCGCGAGGCCTGCCCGAACAGCGCCACTCGATCCTCCTGTCCACGCACATCGGCTTGGAGTTCGCGCGTCGCGAGGCGGTCCTCGAAGCTCAGCAGCAAGCCGCGCGCGGCCTCGGCGAACGACCGACAACCGTCGACGTATCGGACCTCGGCGTCGGTCGGCAGGAGGCGCGCGATGTCCGCGATCCCCTCGACTCGCATCGCTTCGCCAGCCCGCTCGACCAGGTCGAACTCGACGCCGCCCGCGCCCATCCAACACGCGAACGAACCCCGCAGGGGCATCGTCTCGAGTGATTCGAGAATTCGCACGGTCATCCCGAGCGTGTCCTCGGTGTCCTCCTCGACGGCCGCGCGGCCGAGCGGTGTCGTCTTCCAGTGGTCCCAACTCGCGACCACCGGTCGCAGCGCTTCGATCAGCGTTCGATTGCTCCACTCGACGAGCACGTCGGGACGCTTCGCATTCTGCCGCCTCACCACGGGCGCTGCGAAGCCGAGCGGCCCCGGATCCCCGACGACGAGCCGGAGTCCGTCTTCGAGCAACTCGATCGAGACGGTGACGCCGACCGCGAGGAACCGCTCGGCGAGCTTGCCGAAGCGAGCGTCGTCGCGCTCCAGACCGAGCAGGTACAGCGCGTAGTCGGCGAGTTCGTCCTCGTCCATGAGGTCGGCGAACCGGATCGAGAATCGAAGCCGGTCGTCGGTCTCCTCGAGCGCGAAGTCGAACTCGGCCGCCGCCTCGTCGAGCGTCTCGGCGAGCTGTTCGTACCAGTTCTCGGCCGTCCGACCGGTGCGCGTCTTGACGCAACCGGCGAAGTGCAATCCGAGCGGCCGATCGAGCAGCGCCAGAAACTCGTCGATCATCCGCTCGCGGTGCGCTTCGTCGACGTCGACCATGTCCACCGCCGTCATGATCGACAGCAGGTCACTCGCGTGCAGGAAGTTCGCGAAACTCGCGACCGTCGTCGAGCTGACACCGAACGCGACCTCGGTCGGGACGTACTGCCGAAACATCCCCATCAGCGCGCCGACGCTCTGCACCGCATAGCGACCCTGGTCGTACGATCCGGCGAAGTCTCGGAGCCGCTTCGACGACAAGGCGGATTCGATGTGCGTGTAGAGATCGCCGATGTGCAGGACGTTGTCGCTGTTCGCCGGCACGAACGCGGTCCAGGCGGGAGGCTGCTCGTCCTGTGCCGACGAACGCGGGGCCAGCAGCGACGCTGCGGCGATGACTCCGATTCCGAACTTCTCCAGCATGCCCGCATTGTGCGGACACGGCGTGCGGGTTCCTAGGGCCCGACGACGACGCGCGTCGCACCCGTCAGGTGGATGCAGTCCAGACCCTCGGTCGGCATCGCGATGCAACCGCACTGCGCACAGAACTCGAACCCGGGCAGGAGCCCTGGCCCGATCAGGATCGACTCGCTGGCGGAAGCCCAGACGATCGCGATCGCCAGGCCGCACGAATCGCAGCCGATCGGCGGCGGCACGTCGATCGGCGTCGGCGCGCACGCCCCGATCACGATCGCCAGACCGCCGAGACAATCGCCACCGGCCGTCGGGCACTCGATCGTGAACCAACCGGTCGCCGACGCCGCGGCCGTGCACGTCGGCGCGGCGTGGCTGTTCGGGCAGCCGGAGCCCTCGACGACCGCCGCCGCCAGATCGAAGACGTAGGCAGCACCCGAACCGGAACCGGTCAACGGGGCGTCGCCCTGGTCGCCGTCGACGCCGGACGAGCCGCTGTCCTCGAGGTACGCACCGACGACGACGTAGTCACCCGACACCGCGACCCACCAGCCGAAGAAGTCTTCCGCGCCGGGGTTCGAGGCCTTGAGGTACGCCTGCTGGGACCAGACGCCCGCCACGCGCTCGTAGACGTAGGCCGCGCCGGCCTGCGCCAGGCTGTTGTCCGACTCGTCGCCGTCGACACCGCTCGCCGCGCTCGCCTCGTTGTGCGCACCGACGACGACGTGATCACCGGAGACACCGACGCGACGCGCGAACGCATCGTCGGCTTCGGTGTTGGACGCCTTGAGGTAGGCCTGTTGCGTCCAGGTCACGCCCTCGCGCACGAACACGTAGGCCGCGCCCGAGTTCTGCGCGAGGTCGTCGTCGGGGCCGTCGACCCCGGTCGCGCTGCCGTCCTCCCCAATCGCCCCAACCACGATCGTGTCGTCGGAAACCCCGACCGCGAACCCGAACCAGTCTCCGGCGCCGGCGTTGGCAGCCTTGAGATAGGCCTGCTGCGTCCAGACGCCCGCGACCCCGGTGAACACGTAGACCGCACCCGAGCCGGGCGCGCTGTCGTCCGACTGGTCGCCATCGACCATCGTCGTCGCACTTGCCTCGGTCCGTGCGCCGATCGCGATCGTGCCGTTCGAGATCGAGACCGCATCCCCGAACTCGTCGCCCGACTCCGTGTTGCTGCCCTTCAGGTAGGCGACCTGACTCCAGACGGTGCCGACGCGCTGGAACACGTAGGCGGCACCGGCGGCCGGAGCCGCGTTGTCGGCCTGGTCGCCGTCGACGCCGGTCGCGGCGCTCTCCTCGCCGGTGGCACCGACGACGAGGGTGTCGCCGGATAACGAGACGGAGCGGCCGAACTGGTCGCCCGACTC
>JAGQQZ010000052.1 GCA_020425915.1 Planctomycetota bacterium
GCTCGAACTCGTCGGCTCGACGGGCTCGGCCGATCGGAGGATCCGCGAGCTGTCACCCGGGGCCGCGATCGATGTCGGTGCGTTCGTCCTCGGGGCCCCGTCGGGCCTTTGCAGCGGCACGATCCGGGATGCGACCGGCCGCCCGGTGGCCGACGCACACTGCTTCGTCGAACGGAAGCACGGCCTCGACACGTGGTTCCCGGAACTCTCGTCGCGGACCACTTCGTTCGCCGACGGGTCGTTCCGGATCCCTGGCGACGGCGAGGGCGAATTCCGGTTGCTGGTCCACAAGACCGGGTACGGAAGGCCGTTGCCGATCCGGATCACGCGACCGCGGCACGACCTCGCCATCGTGATGCCACCGGCCGCCCGCGTCATCGCGTGCGTCACCGAACGCGATGCCACGATCCCGTTCATCGAGTTCACCCTGCACCGTCTCGACGAGCGCGGCGAGCGCGTGCAGGAGTTCCACACCCGACCAGACGAGGACGGCTACTACGACTGGCGGACGATCGCGCCGGGTGCGTACGACTGCGTCGTGACGCGGTTCTCGAGCGTGCTGCACGAGGTCCGCGGGGTCGAGGTTCGGGCCGGCAAGAACGTCCCACCACGCCTGCAGAACATCGCGATTCGCGGTGTCGGCGGGCTCGTCGAGGTTCGGCTCCGAACGCCGGACGGAACCGGCGCGTCGCTGATCCACGGCCTCGAAGTCCACCACGTCGAAACGGGTCGTCGACTGGAACCGTCGTTCGCGAAGGACGATGCGAACACGCTGATCCTGTCGATCGACGAACCCTCGAAACGGATCCGGCTCGAGGCCGCCGGGTTCGCACCGGTCGAGGTCGATTGCGACCTGCGCCGTAACGAAGCGCGGCTCGTGCCGGCGAATTGATCGCTCCGGCGCCCCAAAATCCGAACCTCTCCGGCTTCGGTCGCGTTCCTGAGTCGCTACGCTCATCGCCCCGTGTCGACGCTTCGAGATCTCCTGGAACCACGTCTGCCGGCCCCTGCGCGGGACTGGCTCCAATCGGCCTGCCACACCGGCGAGATCACCGTGTTGCTGCCGCAGTTCCCCCGCCGGGTCGGCCGCGCACCACTCGTTGTGGAGCGCACGACGATCGGCGACTGCGACGTCGACTTCTCCGCCTGGCGCGCATGTGATGCGGCGGCGGCGATCCTGTTCGAGGCGCGGTCCCCCGACACCGACTCCCTGCTCGACCTGTTCGCCCACGGCGACTACGAGGAGAAGGTCATGGTGATGCGTTCGCGCGCGGTCGCACCGATCGACGGGGCGGCGCTCGCGCTGCTCGGCGAGGCGCAGCGAACCAACACGCAGGATCACATGGAGGCGCTGACGTTGGACTCGAACCTCGTTGCGCGCGCGGCCGACGACGGGTTCTCGCAGGACGACTTCAACCGGCTCGTGCTCAAGGCGGCGTTCATCGGCCTGCCGTTCGAGCGCATGTTCGACGCGATCCGCCACGCCAACACCGAACTGTCGCGCATGCTGCAGGACTTGGCGACCGAGCGCGAAGCTGCCGGCCGCATCGTATGGCACGACACGTGTCGGATCATCGGCGCGGCGCCGACCGCGGGAACCGTCGGCCGTCTGCTCGGAGCGCTCGAACACGGCGACGATCATCACCGACTCGCGGCTGCCGACGGACTGGCTGCGCTCGGCCGCCCCGACCTCCGAACCTACCTCGAAGAGCGGCTGCCGCGTGAACCCCACCCGCGCGTACGCGCCGCGATCGAACGAGCGATCCAAGCTGACTCATGATCTTCGAACCGCACATTCACATGTTCAGTCGGATCACCGACGACTACGAGGCGATGTCCGCGCACGGTATCCGCGCCTGCCTCGAACCCGCGTTCTGGCTCGGCCAGTCGCGGACCAACGTCGGTTCGTTCATCGACTACTTCGACACGATCCTCGGCTGGGAACGATTCCGCGCGAGTCAGTTCGGCATCCACCACTACTGCACGATGGGGCTGAACCCGCGCGAGGCGAACGACGACCGGGTGAACGACGGCGTAATCGAAATCCTGCCGCGCTACTGCGAGAAGGACAGCGTGCTCGGCATCGGCGAGATCGGTCTCGACGACCAGACCGCCAAGGAAGAGAAGTATATGCTCGCGCAGATCGAGATCGCGATCGCGCACGACCTGCCGATCCTCGTCCACACGCCGCACCGCGACAAGAAGAAGGGCTTCGAGCGCTGCATCGACATCTGTAAGGACTCGGGCATCCCGATGGAGCGGGTGCTGCTCGACCACGGCAACGAGGAGACGATCAAGATCACCCGCGACATCGGCTGCTGGTCCGGCTTCTCGATCTATCCGAACACCAAGATGACCCCCGAGCGGATGGTCTCGATCCTCGAGGAGTACGGCCTCGAACGGATGATCATCAACAGCGCGGCCGACTGGGGTATCAGCGACCCGCTGCAGGTGCCGAAGACCGTGACCGCGATGAAGGCGAAGGGCTTCACCGCGGAGCAGTGCGACGAACTGACCTGGGAGAATCCGATCGCGTTCTTCTCACAAGGCGGGCGGCTCGACCGCGCCGTGCTCGAGGAACCGGCGAAGTTCGACCGACGTGAGACGTTCACCGGCAACTCGGTCCTGCGCGGCCAGGATCCGGACGCGCGCTGATCGCACGAATCTCGAATCGGGGCCGGCGCTCTTGCCTCGATACGATCGCGATCTCGGTGCGGGCGCCATCGCGGCGGACGACGCGGCCCGGTTTCCCGGGCTACGATCCCCGCGGAACATCACGCTGCGCGCCGTCGACGACCGAATCGCAGGGTGCCGACTGCCGCGGCCCGCAGTGTGACCAGAACGAATTCACGACGCAGTCCACGATCCGCTGCTCACGTCTCAGCGACCCATCGGAGATCCGTTTCTTTTCCCTGATCGAGGTCGCTCTGTCGGCAAAGGCAGTGCGCCCGAAACCCGCCCGTGCTGTGTCACGCGAGCGCGACTCCTCCTCGAGCAGTTCGCCGCACGCGTCACACCGATCGCTCTACAAGAGTGCACCCGGCGTGATCATCCGTCATCGAAGTCGCACCTCTCGTCGAAGCGGGCGCTGACCACCAACGCATTCGGACTCGTGTCCCCCTGAACC
>JAGQQZ010000674.1 GCA_020425915.1 Planctomycetota bacterium
AGCGTCGAGCTCGAGAGCGTCCGCGCCAAGGGTGACCGCCGCTTCGGCATCGAGATCGTCGAGCGGGCGTGCCGTGCGCCGCTGTTCCAGATCGCCGAGAACTCCGGCGTCGACGCGTCGGTGATCGTCGACGAGGCGTTCGAGCACAAGAAGACCGAGGGCTTCAACGCGCTGACGGGCGAGTGGGTCGACATGTTCGAGGCCGGCATCATCGACCCGGCGAAGGTCGTGCGCACCGCGCTGCAGAACGCGGCGAGCATCGCCGGACTGATGCTGACGACCGACACGCTCGTGACGTCCCTCGACGACGACGCGTCGCCGGTCGAAGGCGCCATCAGCTGACACGGCGACCCGAGGCCGCGCCGCTCCCCGCGCGCGGCGCGGCCTCTTCCGACTCCGATCGCGCGCGATAGGCGAATCTCATGGCGAATCCTCGCGACTACTACGAAGTCCTCGGCGTCGATCGCTCCGCCTCCGCGGACGAGATCAAGAAGGCCTACCGCAAGATCGCGCTGAAATACCATCCGGATCGCAACCCGGGCGATGCCGAGGCCGAGGCAGCGTTCAAGGAAGCCGCCGAGGCCTACGCCGTGCTCTCGGACAAGGACAAGCGCCAGCGCTACGACCAGTTCGGCCACGCCGGCGTCGGCGCGGGCTCGGGTGGCGGAGCGGGGTTCTCGAACCTCGAGGACATCTTCGCCCACTTCGGCGACCTGTTCGGCGGCGGCGGCGGTGGCGGATTCTTCAGCCAGTTCTTCGGCGGTGGCGGCGGCCGCCGACGCGGCGCGAGCTTGCGCGTCGACCTCGAACTGACGCTCGAGGACGTCGCGTCGGGCGTCAAGAAGACGATCGAGATCAACCGCCCGGAGAGTTGCGACAACTGCGGCGGATCCGGCGCCCGACCGGGCACCGAACCGACGACGTGCGGCACCTGCAAGGGTCGCGGCGAGGTCATCGCGAACCAGGGCTTCCTGTCGATCCGCCAGACCTGTCCGACCTGTCGCGGCGCCGGTTCGCAGATCAGCGATCCGTGCTCGAAGTGCCGGGGACGCGGCAGCGTGCCGACCAAGGTACCGATCACGGTCACGATCCCGCCCGGCATCGAGGAAGGGCACGTTGAACGCATCGCGGGTCAGGGCGAACCCGGCGAGGCCGGCGCTCCCCCCGGCGACCTGGTCGTCGTCATCCACGTCGAGCCTCACTCCGTGTTCCTCCGTCACGGCGACGATCTCGTCGCGCAGGCGAAGATCCGCTACCGACAGGCCGTGCTCGGCGACTCCGTCGAGGTCCCGACGATCACCGGCGAGACGGTCGTGTTGAAGATCCCACCCGGCACGCAGCCGGGCGCGCGCCTGCGCGTCCGCAACCACGGGCTCCCACGGGCCGACGGCTACGGCCGCGGCAGTCTGATCGTGCAGGTGCAGATCGAGGTACCGACCAAGATCTCCTCCGAACAGGAACAGCTCCTGCGCGAGTTCGACGAAGCCGAGCAGAAACGACAAACGCGCCAGTCCCGCAAGCGCGGGATCTTCGAGAAGGTCAAGGACATCTTCCAGTGAGCGCCGACGAGATGAAGAAGCAGAACAAGAACGATCAAGCCGAAGCCGAACAGGCCGAGCACTACGAGAACGAGCCGGTCGAGACCGAGACCGACCCGAGCTCCGAGGGTTCGACCGCCAGCGAATCCGCCCACGCCGGGGACCCGGTCGAGGCGAAGCTGCGTCGCGCCATGGCCGACCTCGCGAACATCCGTCGTCGCCACGCCAAGGAGCTCGAAGACGCCCGCAGGCGCGCGATCGAAGGACTCGCGAGCGAGCTCCTCCCGGTGCTCGACAACTTCCATCTGGCGCTGGCCGTGCAAGAGGCGTCCGACCACGTCAGCGGCGACGTCAAGGCGATGCTCGAAGGCCTCGTCATGGTGCGGAGCCTGCTCGAAGGCACGCTCGAGCGGCATGGCCTGTCCGAGATCCCGTCGACCAGGATCCCGTTCGATCCGAACCTGCACGAAGCTGTCGGAATCGACACCGAGAGCGACGCCGAAGCCGGCACGATCACGAAGACCATGCAGCGTGGCTACAAGATCGGCGACAAGGTGCTGCGTGCGAGCCGCGTGATCGTCGCCGGGCAACCCGACGCTCCGGACTCGGACGAGGACTGAGGCCATGCCGACCTATGCGTACGAATGCGAGGCCTGCGGCCACACGTTCGAGCTGTTCCAGTCGATGACCGCTTCCGTCAAGCGGAAGTGCCCCGAGTGCGGCAAGAACAAGCTGCAGCGCCTCATCGGCAAGGGCGCGGCGATCCTGTTCAAGGGTGACGGCTTCTACGAGACCGACTACCGCTCGGAGTCGTACAAGAGCGCGGCGAAGTCCGACCAGCCGAAGAGCGACAGCAAGGAGTCGAAGAAGGACTCCCCGTCAACGGCCAAGCCGAAGTCGAAGCCCAAGCCCAAGGCCGAATCCGACTGACGGTGTCGTGCGGGGAGGTGGTTTCCACTTCCGAGGGTCAGCAACCGCGGCGAGGAGCGCGCTGCTCGTCATCCTCGAGCTTGCTGTCCATCCACATCCCGACCAGGTCGAGGATCAGCGCGCCCGGTGTGGCGAGGACGGCGAGGCAGACTCTGACACTCGTCGGGATCTTCGCGGTCGTTCGCCGATCACGGCGCTCGAACGTGCCGGACGCCGCGACGTCGAACCACTCCGGCGGCGGCGGCTCCGGTCCCACCACCCCGCCGCTGCGCCCCAGGCTGCGTCGCGCGAAGTAGAGTCGCCCGTTCGCGAAACTCACCTCCTCGCGCGCAGCGAGCCAGAGCGAGGGTCCGGCGATCGCCCACCACCCAGCCTCGTCGACGCGCATCACGAACTCGAGCCGGTCGAGTTCGTCGGTCCCTCGACCCGCGTCCGCCGACGCCCACGCTGCGTCGACTCGAGAGCGCGGAGCGGGCGTCCCCCATGCCGCGTCGACCGCTCGTTCGATCCAGCCGAACGGCACGGCCGGTCGCGCCGCGGTCGGACCACATGCCCAGACACCCCAGGCGTAGCGTTCGAACAGTTCACGCTCCGGCGACGTCGCCTCGGTGACGACGACCGCGTCCGACTCCGGCGCATCGAGTGATCGTGCGGCCACGGGCACGGACCCGGCGACCGAAACCGTCGTGTGCGCCAGCAGCCCCGCGTCGCTGACCGTGACGCTCCACTCGGCGTCTGCGACCGCGCCGACGACGCGCGCGATGTCCTGCGCCGCGTCGGCGTTCAACTCGACGGCCTCGACCGCGCCAGGGTGCGCGACGCGCAGTTCGGCGCGCTCACCCCCGAGCCGGTGGCAACTCACTCGTTCGACCCGTTCGAACTCCAGACGATCGACGACTTCGAGCATCTCCGGCGGCTCCAGCGCCCACTCCCAGAGCGCGGGCGTCGCGCATCCCGAGAGCAGGAGACTCGACGCGGCGACGACCCAGCGGATCCGAGCGAAGCATCGGAGTGAGGCGACCGATCCCATGGTGCGCGCAAGGCTAGCCCACGAATCCGGACCCTCCCAGACCCCGTCGCACACTTCCGCCGGTCCGAACGCCCGCGTATCCTCACGGCCATGAGAGCGCGCTCGCTATCCGTCGTGACCGTCGCCACGCTCCTGGTGGCCCCGGTCGTCGCACAGGAGTTTCGCTGGGAACCGGTCGCCTCGCTCGGGATCAACGTGCGCGTGCACAAGAAGCTCAAGCCGGTCCCGGTCGAGATCGGCTCCAACCAGTCCGTGCAATCGCTCCACCTGCGCGCCCGGTTCGACCCCGAGTCGAGCCAGCAGAACATCATGAAGGGCACGCAGCCGTTCCGCTGGGGCATGGACGTCCTCGCGTTCGACCAAGCCCCCGAGTACGCCGACAAGCCGAAGGACCAGGACGAAGTCCGACGGCGCGCCATCGAGAAGCGCAAGTACGACGCGGGTGCACGCAACTACGAGCACTACCTGAAGGAGAAGCTGCCCGGGGCCACCGACCGCGAGTTCCGAGGCCACGGCGGAGCCGACGGCACGGAGGTGAAGGAGAAGCGAGGCGTGCCCGCCCACACGATCTGGGAGTACGCGCAGCCCGCCGAACTCGACGACGGCACGAAGTTCCACTGGTACACGTACGCCGCCGCCTACAAGCTCGAAGGCCGCGAGGTCGCACTCGCGTTCAGTTGGCCGATCTTCAAGGACGAGCCGGATCGCAAGTACCTCGACATCGCGAAGAAGATGACGACCGTGATTCAGGTCGAGGAGTCGCAGTCGTCGGCCGTCGAGGCGAACGCCGAGAAAGACCGGTTCGCGGACACGCCGGAACGCAAGGCAGCGTTGGAGGCCGCCGTCGCGAGCATCCGTGGGATCGACGGCTGGGACTACTTCACGACGCCTGCCGCGATCGTGCTCTACTCCTGGAAGCCGGATTCCAACAAGCAGGCCAAGGCGCTGAAGGCGGCCGAGCCCGTCGCCGAGCACTTCACGGCGATGCAGGAACTCTACCGCGAGACCTTCCCACCGCCGGAGACGATGCCGACGTCGTATCCGGTCGTTCGGATGTGCTACGAGCGGCATCTCATGCGGCTGTACGGCAGCCCGCCCGTCCGCGCCGAGAGCTTCTACAACGACACTTCCGGTGAAATCGTCATCACGATGGACGGCAAGCAGAGCCCGGAGTCACAGGTCGCGCGCGAAGGCTGGTACCACTACGCCGATCAGATGTTCCGTGGCGCGAAGCTCAGCGGCTGGTACGCGCACGGTTTCGCGCACTGGTTCGGCGCGTGGTCGCTGCACGGCAAGCGCTGGTCGTTCGAGCCCGACAAGCTGCGCATCAACGGCGACGACGGCGCGAAGAAGGCGTTCAAGTCCGATGACCAACCCGGACTCAAGGAGTTCCTCAACATGCACGGCGACAAGTTCGAGGAGAGCGAGGACAACGAGACCGCCGGGCAGATGCGCAGTCGGGCCTACGCGATGGTCGACATGCTGATGCGAGGCGAGAAGAAGCTCGGCGGATCCTGGGACGAGAAGTGGTCTCAGATCGTGCCGGGCTACACCGAGACGATGCTGAAGACGAAGAGCGCCTCGAAGGCCAACCGCGCGTTCGACGACATCGACCCGGGGGCGTTCGAGCAAGCCTGGGCCAAGTGGGCCACTTCCCAAATCTCGAAGAAATGACGCACGCTCGCCCGTTCGCGCTCGCCGTCCTCCTCGTCCTGCCGGGCTGCGTGTCCCACCTGCTGTCGCGGAGCAACCGCATGCCGCGCGACGACCGACCGGTGGTCCGCATCGAGACGCGTGGCGGCGTCGAGTACGGCGCCGCGACCGATCATGGGCTGCTGATGTTGGGTCGGACCGCGACCGAGGGGCCGTGCCGCGTCCACTACTTCTTGGGCGATCAACTGTTCGTCGAGGACGGCGTCGTCGAACCCGCCGGCGGCCTGTTCTATCGCGCCGAGATCGACCTCAAGCACCAATACGCCCACTTCCTCGGCCGTGACGTGACCGAGCAGGACGAGCTCGTCGCGATCACGTTCGACGGCGACTCGACATCGGACGTCCCACTCCAACTCGTGCGCGAAGGTGGAGTGTCGGGCGACGTCGCGCGGCACCCGGGTGTCGACCTCGATGCCGGAACGCCGGTGTTCGTCCGCTCCTCGGAGGGGGATCTGCTGTTCGTCGGGCTCGTGGCTGCGGAGGCGAGTCGGTCGGGGGAAGCGCGGACGGAGCGATATGTCGTGTTCACGGGGGCGGACAGGCTGCGTGAGATGATGTTGGTGCCGCAACGGGATCCGCAGCCGCGCAAGGCGAAGCACCGCGCCGACGGCATCTCTGTGGTGAAGTGAACTGGCCTACTTCCGTGTGGTCGGCCGAGCGGTGAAGAGCCCGAATCGGTGCGTCACCGGCCGCGGTTTCTGTGCACCTTGTTCCGGAGCCCCTGTTCGACCCGCGCGTGGACGCCACGTGTTCCGACCGACCGCCCGGGCCCGAGCTCGAGATCGATCGCGCCCGGTGATCGACCGTTCTCGTTGAGCACGCCATCGCGTGGCGCGCGGACGTCGAACCGTCCGCGCACCATCCGGACCGGTCGTTCGTGCTCCACGCCCCCGTTCGACCTACCAAGCGCCAGCCGCTCGACCACACGGAAGTAGGCCAGTCCGTCTCGAAGCGGGATTGGAGCGATTGCAAGGGGATCTCCGCTGCCCCCGGCACCCCCACGCGAATCGAGCTGGCACGCAGGAGGTACGCTTCTCGATCGCCCTCCCCCGCTCCGCCATGAAACTCACGACCCTCGCCATCACCGCGCTCGTCGCACTCGCACCCGCCGCCATCGCCGACGGCCGCAAGCCGGGCA
>JAGQQZ010000675.1 GCA_020425915.1 Planctomycetota bacterium
CGGGATCCGGCATCGATGCGCTCAGCACGGCGATCCCGGACGAGCCACCGCGGCGAACGCGGACCGTCTCGACCTGGATCCGTTCGAGTCGCGGGCGAGCGTCGAAGTACTCGGCGAACGTCGTGTCGGACACCGAATCGAGCACGCTGGTACCCAAGAGCTTACGGAGTTCGCCCCAGTTCTTGTCGGTTCGCAGGGTTGCATAGCGCTCGACGCGTGCCCGCAACTTCGCCTCGTTCGGGTCCTTCTCCGTGGGCTCCTGCGCGAGCAGGCCAGAGGCGACGAACAGGGCGAACGCGATTCGATGGACCATGTGACTCCTTGGTGTGGGACCCCTTCGCGCGAAGTCTCCCGCGCTCGACTAGGGTAACGTGTCGCAGGTCCGATGAACTACGTCGCCCACGCATTCCTCGCGCCGCGCACGCCGCTCGGGCTGCTCGGCAACATGCTCGGCGACTTCGTCAAGGGCGGTCTGCCGGGCGAGCTCGAACCCGAACTCGCGGCGGCGGTCGCGCAGCACCGTCGCATCGATGCGCTGTGCGACCGTCATCCGGCGTTCGTCGCGAGTCGGCGTCGCTTGTTCGGGTCGTTCTCGCACTACGCGGGCGTCATCGTCGACGTGCTCTACGACCACCTGCTGTTCGACGAATGGGATCGATACGCCGACGTGCCGTTCGACGCGTTCGTCGACTACGTCTACGACACGGTCGACCGCGAACGGAACCGATTGCCTCCAGTGCTGGCCACCGAGGCCGACCGACTCGTCGAGGTCGACGCGTTCCGTCGCTACCGCACGCCCGACGATCTCCGCGAAGCACTGCGCCGACTCGGCCTCCGCACTCGTCGTCCCGTCGAGCTGCCACCCGCGGTCGATCGGTTCCTCGCCGATCGCGATGCGTTCGCCGGCGAGTTCCGCGCCGTGTTCGATGCGCTGACGTCGCTCGGTGATACGCTCGCGGATCCTCGCGACCGACGTCCGGAGACCCCATGACCGAACCCACGATCTACCAACCTGGCGAGTTCTGCTGGGTCGACCTCCTGGCCCACGACATGGCCGCCGCGAAGCCGTTCTACGGCGACGTGTTCGGCTGGCAGGCGATCGACCAGGACACGAAGGGCGGACCGCCGTACGCGCAGTTCCAGATCGGGGAAGCCGTCGTCGGCGGGCTCGGCCAGATGGACGACACGATGAAGGGGCAGGGCTTCCCGCCGTGCTGGAACTGCTACGTCCAGGTCGAGAGCGTCGACGACACGGTTGCGAAGGCCACGGCGAACGGCGGCTTCGTCGTCGTGCAGCCGATGGACGTCCTCGACGCGGGGCGCCTCGCGTTCTTCGCCGAGCCGGGCGGTGCGGTCGTCGGCGTCTGGCAGCCCGGCACGCACTGCGGTGCGAGCGTGCGCAACGTCGCGAACACGATGTGCTGGCACGAACTCGCCACGCGCAACATCGAGGCGTCGAAGACGTTCTACGCGGCGGTGTTCGGCTGGAACTACCGCAAGCACGAGTCGTCGCCCTCCGAGTACTTCGTCATCGACGGTGGTGAGGGCAAGGACCGGGGCGGACTGCTGTTGATGACGCCCGAGTGGGGCGCCGTCCCGCCGCACTGGAAGGTCTACTTCGTGGTGCCGAGCGTGACCGAGACGGTCGCGACCATCAAGGCTCACGGCGGCCAGGTCTTCGTCGAGCCGTTCGACACCGAGGTCGGACCGATCTCGATCGTCGCCGATGCGCAGGGCGCCGCGTTCAACCTCATGCAGCTCGGCCAGAGCTGCAAGTAGCGGCGCGCTCAGTCGAGCGTCAGCAACACGGGCGTGGAGAGCGCCGGTACACCGTTCGCGTCCACGACGATGCCCTGGAAGGCGAGGTCGGTGCCGAGCGGGAACGGGTTGACCGCGAGGCTCGTCGTCGTGACGCCGCCGACGAAGGTCTGGGCCGTGCCCACCTGGAACGCGGTCGCGCCGAGCCACCACCCCGTCGGTGGGAATGGCAGGACTTGGCCTGGGAGGCTCGCGAACACCACGCCGAACGCATGCGAGGACGAGTGCAGTTGCAGCGTCAGTTGACCGTTCGTGTAGTCGCCCCGGAGGAAGGCCATCGCCAGACTCCACGGCGTGGGCCCGGTGATCGGTGCGGCTCCGGCGTGGGGGACCAGGCTCACACCCGGGTCGATCCACATCGTGCCCCCGACTCGTGCGATCGCCGGTTGTGGGACCGTGCCGGCAGATCCCGCGGCGATCACCGTGGAGCTGTCGCCGGCGACCGTCGTGAGTCCGTTGGTCACACGTAGGCCGGGTCCGCCACCCGTGGAGAATCCGACTCCGCCCGTGATCGAGCAGTCGGCGATCACGACGTCCGAGTTGGTGCTGTTGACTCCGGCGACCGCGACGAAGTCGAGCCCACCGGTCACGAGGCAATCCGTCATCAGCACGGTGCTGTCGTTGATCGAGACCGCGGCGGGCGGAGCCGTGCGCACGACGCCGCCTTGGATGTCGACGCGTTCGAGGCTGACCTGCGCGCAACTGCTGATCGTGAGGCCCAGCCGCGCGTCCGAGTCCTCGACGAGGATCCGGCCCTCGTTGTTCGTGAGGAACCAGCGCAGGAAGAACGTGTTCGGGCGTAGCCCGGACAGCACGACGGTCTGTCCGACCGGGACTGCGTTGACGTAAACCTCGGCCGGCAGCATCTCGGTGCCCGGCTCGAACACGAGCTTCAGTCCCTTGTCGAGGCTGAAACCGGTGTAGGCGCCGGTCCGGACGAGGATCGCATCACCCGGTGAGGCCGCCGCGATCGCAGGTGGGATATCGGTGAAACCGCCGCCCCCTGCACTGTCGACGATGAGGACCTGTTGGCCCGAGAGTGAGACCGACAGTGCGACGGCGCTGAGCGAGACGAGCAAGTTCATCGAGACCTCCGATTCGTTCCGGCCGACATCGTAGCGAATCGGCGAACGGCGTGGCCCTCACCGCAACTCGAGGTGGGCTTTTTCGATCTCGTCCCGCTCTCGGCGAAACAGCTTGTTGAAGGTGCTCGCCTGGCCCTTGCCGTCGAGGGCGGCCTTCACGTACTCGAGGAACCGTGGGCGCAGGTCCTGGTGCTCGAACAGGTAGGTGAACAGCGCGTAGCCCTGCGCGTACTTGATCGCCTGGCGGCTCGACGCACCGTAGTCGGTCGACTTGAAGTTCATCAGTCGCTGGAGCGAGTACGGCTTCTCGCCGCTCTCCAACGTGCGAATGCGATCGCCGTGGCGTCGCGACAACTCGAGGCGTGCTCGGCCGACGCCCTCGGGGACGATCACCGCCTCCATGAAGTCGGCCCAGGCCTCGTCGAGCCACGGCGGTAGGGTGCCCTTGCCGCGCGTCGCGCGCCCGGTCGCGTTGTGCAGGATCGCGTGCGTCGCCTCGTGGAACAGCGATGCCGGGCGGCTGCGTCCTGCGACGTAGGTGTAGAGGATGTTCTCCGCTGTGGCGAAGTACGCACCGACATGCGTTCCTTGCGCAGGGAAACGATCTCGGTCCTTGTAGAGGAAGACGGGGATCGGCTCGAGGAGTTCGCGCAGTTCGAGGTCGCGCTGGAACGTGTCCAGGAAGTGGCGGTACGCGTACTCGAGCTCGAGCAACGTGTGCACCGTGCGCTCGAGGCCGCTGTCGCATCGCATCGTGAAGTGCTCGGAGCGCATCTCCCACGCGTTGTTCCAGTCGGCGTGGAACGTCCGCGCGTCGTCGAGCGAGAGCTTGCGTCGGCCACAGACGAGGCGCCACTCGTCGCCGCGCCGGTCGTGTCCGAGGGCCTCGTGGGCCGGCGCGTGGTCCGGGTCGAGCAGTACCGCGCGCCAACGGAACAGCTGCGCCTCGTGCGGCAGCGAAGCCTTCTCGGCGTCTCCGGCGAGCGCTACGAGCGAGTCGGCCGACTGCGGATCCATGGTCCGGTACCGCTCGAGCAGTTCAGCCTGGCGACGGGCGAGGCTGTCGATCCGGTCGACTTGGTCCCGACGGATCTCGCGCTCGCGGGTGCCGACCCGCAGGAAGATCCGGTCGTCGAGCTCCAGGACGACGCGGCCGCGGAGCTGCTTGCCGTTGGTCAGGTGCACCGTGTCGCGCTCGTCTCCACCGGGCGGGACGAGGGCGAGGATGGCCGAGGCCGCGAGCGCGCAGTGCGTCGACGAGGTCACCCGGTGGATCGTATCGCGTACCGTCCGCGAACTCTCGGCCGCGGCTTGCGGGCGCGATCGGAACCCGCCATCGTATCCGCCGCGAACGGCGCTCCGCCGTCGCGATGCCCCGACCAACCATGCGAATCCAATCCATTCTCTCGATCGTCTTCGTCTCGTTCGTCGCCGCTTGCGGCTCCGTCAAAGTCCCGCCGGGCCAGCAGATCGGCGAGCCCGTCGAGCCGCGCGAGGTCCTGACGCTGACGGCCGTGCAGGAAGCTCCGTCCGACTACTTCGAGCAGACCCTGCTCGTCGAAGCGCGCGTCAAGGCCGTGTGCCAGAAGGCGGGTTGCTGGATGCAGATCGAGAATGGCGGTCAACCGGCGCTCGTGCGCTGGGAGACCGGGTGTGGCGGGAAGTACTCGTTCCCGAAGGACGCGATCGGCGAGCGCGTGCTCGTGCAGGGCTCCTTCTACCCGAAGGAGCTGAGCGAAGAGGACGCGGCGCACATGGCCGAAGAGGCCGGCCACAACCTCGACATGCCGTCGAAGCTGTACGAGATGAACGCGTCGGCGGTCGTGCTGCTCGATCGCAAGTAACCGCTCGTGACCGACGGCGAACACACGGCCGGGTTCGGCGCGTCCTGGGACCGATACGTCGAGGACGCGAAGGCCGCCGGGCAGGCGTGGCCCGGTGACGACTGGGGTGACGAGACCCTGTGGCGCGCCTGGTTCGACCGGCTGTTCGTCGGGTTCGGCGTCGATGGCTGGCAGCGCGCCGTCGAGATCGGGCAGGGCACGGGCAAGTACACCAAGTTCGTGCTCGATGCCGGCCGCGCCGAGTTGCTCGCCTGCGACGTCTCGCAGCGGTTCCTCGACCTGTGCGGCGAGCGCCTCGTGGACGACGTCGCCGCGGGCAGGCTGAAGCTGACGAAGATCGCCGAGGACGACCCGGCGTCGGTTCGCGACGTGGCGGAGCGGATCGGCTGGCTCGGTTCGGTGGACGCGGTCTACTCGATCGACTCGCTCGTCCACGTGCCGTTCACGTTCTTCGCCTCGTACCTGCTGCAGGCCACCGAGATCCTGAAGCCGGGCGGCCGGTTCATCGCGACGTTCGCGCACGGACTGACCGATGCCGGACAACGCAAGCTGATCGCGGACGTCGGCCGCGTGGTGCGGGCCGGTGGGCGACCCGAGACCGGTTGTTTTCACTGGATCGCGCCGGAGCTGCTCGAACGCACGGCTGCGACGATCGGATTCCGGGTCGAGATCTGTGACGCCGATCCTCTGCACGGGCGCGACGGTCACTTCGTTGCGACGTTCGAGGATCCGCAGGCGGCGAAGTCCGCTCGCGACGCGGCTCGCTGACGATTCCGATCGACCGGATTCTTCGGTCGATGGAATCCGATCGCGAGCGTGCGCTCGGTCGATACGATACCTCCGGTTCCGACCCGAACAGGAAGTCCACGATGATCCGATTGAACGTCAACGGTGAGGCCGTCGAGCTCGACGGCGTCGACCCCGACACTCCTCTCCTCTGGGTGCTGCGCGATCGCCTCGGCCTGACCGGGACCCACTACGGCTGTGGCATGAGCCTGTGCGGGTCGTGCACGGTCCATGTCGACGGCGTCGCTGCCCGAGCTTGTTCGATGCCGATCTCCACGCTCGACGGCACGAACGTCACGACGATCGAGGGGCTCTCGAGCGACGGCGATCACCCGGTCCAGAAGGCCTGGCGCGCGCACGACGTCGCGCAGTGCGGCTACTGCCAGACGGGGCAGATCATGTCCGCGGTCGCGCTGCTGGCCGGCAACGACGATCCGAGCGACGACGAGATCGATGCCGCGATGGCCGGCAACATCTGTCGCTGCGGTACCTACACGCGTATCCGCGCCGCGATCCGCACGGCCGCGAAGGAGGTGCGGAAATGACGCTCCTGCAGAACGTGAGTCACGATTCGGTGACTCGGCGTGGCTTCCTCGGTGCGGTCGCTGCCGCCGGCGGGCTCGTGCTCGGCACGCGGCTCGGTGCGGCCTCCTGGTGGTCGGAGCCGCAGGCAGCGGAGTTCACTCCGAACCTGTTCCTGTCGATCGACGGCGACGGGATCGTCTCGATCGTCGCGCACCGTTCGGAGATGGGAACCGGTATCCGCACCGTGTTGCCGCTCGTCGTCGCCGACGAACTCGATGCCGAGCTCGATCGCGTGAAGATCGAGCAGGCGATCGGTGACAAGCGACTCGGTAGCCAGAACACCGACGGCTCCAAGAGCATCCGCGAGTTCTATCAGCCGATGCGCGAAGCCGGTGCTGCCGCGCGGGCGATGCTCGAGCGCGCGGCCGCCGAGCAGTGGGGGGTTCCGGCGGAGGAGTGCCATGCCGCTGCGCACGCGATCCATCACGCCAAGTCGGGACGTTCTGCCGGGTTCGGCGAGCTGGTCGAAGCCGCGGCGAAGCTGCCGGTCCCGAGCGTCCGCGAACTCCAGTTCAAGTCGAAGGAGCAGTGGCGCTACGTCGGCAAGAAGCACTCGATCGTCGATGCGCACGACATCACGACCGGCAAGGCGAAGTTCGGGCTCGACGTCACGCCCGAGGGCACGCTGGTCGCGATGATCGCACGTTCGCCGGTGCTCGGTGGGGCCGTGGCCTCGGTCGACGACTCGGCGGCAAAGTCCGTGGCCGGCGTCGTCGAAGTGATCGAACTCCCTGCGGCGACGGCTCCGTTCGTGTTCAAGCCGCTCGGCGGGGTCGCGGTTCTGGCGAAGGACACGTGGGCCGCGAAGAAGGGGCGCGACGCGCTGAAGATCGACTGGTCCGCCAGTGAGAACGACTCCTACGACTCGGCCGGGTACCGCGAGGGTCTCGAACGCGCCGTGCGCGAGCGCGGCTTCGCCGTTCGTCGCCGCGGCGACGCCAACGACGCGCTCGACAAGGCGGAGAAGAAGCACGTCGCCGAGTACTACCTGCCGCACCTCGCGCACGCGTCGATGGAGCCGCCCTGCGCGGTCGCCCACGTGACCGGGAATCGCTGCGAGGTCTGGGCGCCGGTCCAGAATCCACAAGCCGCGCAGGCGACCGTCGCCCAAGCGCTCGGCATCAAGCCGCAGGACGTGATCTGTCACGTCACGCTCCTCGGCGGTGGGTTCGGGCGGAAGTCGAAGCCCGACTACTGCGCCGAGGCCGCCTGGCTCAGCAAGCAGGTCGGCAAGCCGGTCAAGGTCGTGTGGACGCGCGAGGACGACATTCGCCACGACTTCTTCCACTCGGTCTCCGCGTTGCGAATGGAGGCGGCGCTCGGTGAGGACGGCAAGCCGACGGCCTGGCTGGCGCGAACTGCGTTCCCCTCGATCGCCTCGACGTTCCACAAGGGCGTCAAGCGTGGGTCGCCGATGGAACTCGGGCTCGGGTTCATCGACGTGCCGTACGACATCCCGAACATCCGGATCGAGGTCGGCGAGGCCGAGGGTCACGTCAGGATCGGTTGGCTACGTTCGGTCAGCAACATCTACCACGCGTTCGCCGTGAGTTCGTTCACGGACGAACTCGCGCTCGCAGCCGGACGTGACGCGGTGTCGTACACGCTCGACCTGATCGGTGAGCCGCGCGAGATCGAGTTCGACAACGCGGTGTACACGAACTACGGCGAGCCGACCGAACGTCACCCGATCGACGTCGGCCGCTATCGTCGCGTCGTCGAACTCTGTGCGGAGAAGGCCGGCTGGGGCAAGGAGTTGCCGAAGGGCCGCGGACAGGGATTCGCCGTTCACCGGAGCTTCGTCGCCTACGTCGCCGCGATCGTCGAGGTCGAGGTGTCGAAGGACGGAAGGCTGTCGTTCCCGCGCGTCGACATCGCGGTCGATTGCGGTCTCGCGGTCAGCCCGGATCGGGTCCGGTCGCAGATGGAGGGTGCGGTGATCTTCGGGCAGAGCCTCGCGCTCTACGGCGAGATCACGGCGAAGGATGGTGCGATCGTGCAGAGCAACTTCCACGACTACCCGGTCGCGCGGATCACCGATGCGCCGCGTGAGATCCACGTGCACGTCGTCGAGAGCGAGTCGCTGCCGACCGGTGTCGGCGAACCGGGAGTGCCGCCGATCGCGCCCGCGATCTGCGCGGCGA
>JAGQQZ010000053.1 GCA_020425915.1 Planctomycetota bacterium
CGATGCGTTCGAAGCCACGCTCGCCGAGCTCGACGGTTCCACGGCGATTCCCGAAGCCGACCATCGTCACCTCGCCGCGCTCGCACGGGACGTCGAACGCGTGCGCGGACGCGAGGCGGCACGCCCGCGCCTCGCGGTGGAGTTGCTGGCCGAGCTTCGAGCCGGTTCGGGGACGGCGTCACGGCGCGCGGCGTTCGAGACCCTGGTCGAGTCGCCGATCCTCCGTTGGGCGGGAATACGCGCCGCCGTCGCGAATTCGGATCCTCGGATTCGAATCGCCGCGCTGCGATCGCTGACGGTGGACGATGCCGTCGTGTCCGAGGTCGCGGCCGCGCTCTGCGCCGACACTTCGCCGCGCGTGCGCGCCGTCGCCGCGAACACCATCGCGCGGCTCGGTCTCGCGCCCGACGTACTGCTCGAGCGGCTCGCCGTGGAGCTCGATCCCTACACCTACCGTTGCGTGCACGAAGCGCTGCGGCGACTCGTCGGTCCGTTCGTCGAACTCGCGTCGGACCGTGACCTCGACCCCGACCTCCGTCGGGACAACCTCGACGCCTGGAGGCGACATTGGAATCGGTGATCCTCGTCACGGGTGGGGCCGGCTACATCGGATCCCACACGGTCTTGGCATTGCGCGAGCGCGGCCGCAACGTGTTGGTGCTCGACGACCTCAGCGAAGGTCACGAGGCTGCACTTCTGGGGGCGCCGCTCGCGCGCGGCAGCATGCTCGATCGCGAGTTCGTCATGCGCACGTTCGAGCAGAACGACATCCACGCCGTGTTCCACTTCGCGGCTCGGTGCTACGTCGGCGAGTCGGTCACGGATCCCGGGCAGTACTACGGCCACAACGTGATCGGCACGTTGAACCTCCTCGACGCGATGGCCGCGACCGGTGTGAAGAAGTTCGTGCTGAGTTCGACGTGCGCGACCTACGGCGAACCGGACCGGCTCCCGATCGTCGAGGACATGCCCCAGCACCCGATCAACCCCTACGGCGTGACCAAACTCGTCGACGAGTGGATGCTCAAGGACTTCCACCGCGCGCACGGCATCGAATCGGTTGCGCTCCGCTACTTCAACGCGGCCGGTGCTGACCCGGAGGGCCGGCTCGGCGAGGACCACGATCCGGAGACCCATCTGATCCCGCTCGTCATCGCCGCGGCGATGGGGCGGCGCGCCTCGATCTCGGTGTTCGGCGACGACTACGACACGCCGGACGGCACGTGCATCCGCGACTACATCCACATCGTCGACCTCGCCGAGGCGCACATCCTCGCGCTCGAGGCCATGGAGCGCGAGTCGGTCGGCGTGCGCGCCTACAACCTCGGCAACGCGACGGGCACGTCGGTGCTCGAGGTGATCGAGGCCGTTCGCGAGATCGCCGGTCATCCGGTCCCGTACGAGATCGCCGACCGTCGGCCCGGCGACCCGCCGCGCTTGGTCGGGAGCAGCGAGAAGATCGCGCGGGAACTCGGTTGGAAGCCGAGGTTCGGCGACATCAAGACGATCGTCGAAACCGCCTGGAAGTGGCACGAGTCACACCCCGACGGTTACCCGAAGGACTGAATCAGCTCGCGCATTGTGTCGTTCGATCCAGGACGTAACCTCCGGCCGTGATTCGCTCGATCGTGACCTGCCTTGTCGCCGCCGCGCTCCTCGTCGCGTGCGGCAGCTTGAGGCGTCCGATGGCGCAGTTCGACATCGTGTCCGGCCTACAGGACGGGGAGGTCGAGCCGGCGCGGATCGACTACGCCGGCAACGTCGCGGCTTGGAACGAGCGTCTCGAAGTATCGGGATCCGAGGTCGAGGAGAGTGCGCTCGAGAACCCGAGCGGCTTCGCGCGCGAGAAGCTCCGGTTGATGGTCGATCTCGCACGCGGAGATTCGTTCGACATCGCCGCCGTCACACCTCGTCTGCTGTTCGTCACGTTTCTGGACGAGAGCGCGCTGAATCGCATCGAGGCGATCGAGGGGCTCGGTGAGTTCCTCGCCGACCTCGGCATCGACCCGGTCGCCTGGCGCACCCCGGGTTCCGCGCGGACCTCGGCCATGCGGTCGACGTTGATGGCGCGGCTCGACGCGATGGCGCCGGGGTCTCGAGAACAGCCGCTCACGGAGTCCGCGCGGTCGGGCTACGAGGCCCTACTGCGAGAGGTCGTGGCAGGACGGATGGACACGCCGGCTGCGGATCGCGCCTTGCTGCGTCGCCTGACTCGCTCCTGGCGGGACGAGCCGGACCGTCGACTCCGCGACGCGCTGCGCGAGACCGTGCTGGTGGCGATCGGCAATGCCAGCACGCGAGCGCTGTCCGCGAGTCTGCGGTCGCCGGACATCCGAGTGCGCCTGGTCGCGTCCGACGTGTTCTTCCGGCGTGGCGGCGCCGCGGCGCTCCCCGTCCTCCTGCAGCGTCTCTCGCGAACCGCCGGCGCGCGACCGGAGTATCCCGAGGACGCTCGCGAGCGGCGCATGTTGTTGCGGATGTGTGCGGCGTTGCGCGGCGAGGCGTTGTTCGTCTCGTTCGAAGGCGGACCTCGACCGATCGACTTCCTCCACGACACGGTCGTGCGCGACGAGGTCGAGGGGCTGCGATTCGTCGCGCTCGAGACGATGGCGCGTTGCCTCGACCGTCCGATCTCGTTCGATCCGGCGTGGGCCGATCAATGGTGGCGCGAGTTCGCGCTCGGAGGCAACCGCCCATGATCACGCGTTGGATCGACGAGCCGCTCGACTACGACGGCTCCCAGCTGCGGGCCCACTGGATCCTGCAGACGTTCGGGATCGTCGGGGACGCCCTCGTCGCGTTCCGCGGCCCGTGCTCCGTGTCCGGCGAGGAAATGGCCGACCTCGAGGATCTCGGTGGGCCGGGGATCGCTGGCTCGGACATGCTCCACTTCCTGTGGGAGCGTTTCGACGACGCGCCACTGCGGGAAGCGATCCTGCGTCAGCGGCTCCTGACGTGCGTCGCCGCCGACGTCCTGCGGGAGCGTGGCGCGCCGGTCCCGGTGCGCCGTGACGGCGACGATCTGTTCCTCGGTGAGGGGAAGCTGTCGATCTCGATCGCGACGCGGAGTTCGGTATCGACGCTGCTCCACTTCGCGGTCAACATCTCGAACGAGGGGACGCCCGTCCGCACGGCGTGTCTCGCCGAGTCGGGTGTCGAGCCCGTCGAATTCGCTGGTGCGATCCTTGATCGGATCGCCCGGGAAGAGGAGTCCATGCGACTCGCACGTGCCAAGGTTCGAGCCAAGGGTGAGGCGCACCGACCGTGACTCGCAAGACCGTCGTCAACTTGCTGAAGCTCCTGCTGGTCGCAGGTCTCGTGACGTTCGTCTTCTTCAAGATCGAGCTCACCGATCGGATCATCACCTTCGATGCCACCGGCAAGCAGACCTCGGTGATCGAAGGGGCGATCGTCGGGCCTTGGGATGCGAGCGTCGTCGAGTTCCGGTCACCGGACGGAGCGGTCACCGCGCACGAGATCGGGGTGCCGAGCGCCGACGGCACCACCGTGCAGGTCTCCGCCGGGTTCTGGACGGTCGTCAAGAACCTCGACCTGCTGTTGTTCGCGGCCGGCGCGGCCTGCTACCTGTTCAGCCTCGTGTTCTCGTCGATTCGCTGGTGGTGGCTCCTGCGCGTCAACCGGGTCGAGTGCTCGATCGTCGACTCGATCCGATTCACGTGGATCGGCGTGTTCTTCAACAACGTCGTGCCGGGGCAGACCGGCGGTGACGTCGTCAAGGCGCTCTACATCATGCGGCATGCCGGCGATTCCGGACGTGTCGCGGCCGTCGTCAGCGTGTTGGTCGATCGCGTACTCGGCCTCGCCTCGCTCGCGTTGCTCGGTGCCGTCGTCGTGCTGTTCTTCCTGGACGAGTTCCCGGAAGTGGCGATCGGTGTCTGGAGCGTGCTCGCCGGGGTGAGCTTGCTCGGCGTCGTCGCGTTCAGCAAGCGGATCCGTCGGATGATCCGGCTCGACGCGCTGCTGAAGAATCTCCC
>JAGQQZ010000676.1 GCA_020425915.1 Planctomycetota bacterium
CAGCAGGCCGCGATAGGCGAGCGACGTCAGCGTGTCGGTCGCGAAGTAGAACTTCTTCGTCCCTCGCAACGAGTAGAAGTTCCCGTTCTCGTCGACACGGCCGCCGGTGAGGAACTGCAGGGCTGCGAACGGGAACGTCGTGCCGCCCATGCGGAGGTTGATCTCGACCGCAGCGAAGCGCCAGTCCTGGCCCGCATCGCGGGTCGCCATGAAGTCGACGGCGAAGCGACCGACGACGCCGCGCTCGCGCAGGACGTGTCCGATCCGCTCGGCGCGGTCGATGATCGGTTGTCGATAGGTCGGATCCGCGGGGAACGAGCAACCGACGTAGACCTGCCCCGAAGCGCCGCCGAGTACCTGGTCATGAGTCGAGAGCGTGATCAGTTCGCGTTCCGGAGTGATCCGCAACTGCACCGACGGGGAGTGCACTTCGTCGCCGGCGAGGAACTGCTCGACGATGCCGCCCATCTCCTCGAACTTGCGGAAGAACTCGGCCTCGGAATGTTCCTCCGCGGCGAACCCGAGCCGATGCAGGCCGGATTCGATCGCACGCGCGCGCGCGTCGCCGTCGCGCGGCAGGTCCTCGGGGTAGCGATAGATCGCGTTGCCTTCACCCGAGAATCCGTCGTCGAGCTTGATCACGGCCTTCGGCAAGCCCGGCGCGTCGGCCTCGAGTCGCGACAGCGCGTCGACGATCTCGGTGCGGGTCTTGAGATCCTCGAACCCGGGCGACAGCTCGACGCCCGCTTCGCGGAACGTCTTTCGCGAGCCGCTCTTGGTGCCGAGATCGGACAGCGCAGGATCGGCCGCGTTGACCGGAATGCCGAGTTCGACTGAGAGGCGGCGTTCGAGTTCGGTCGCGTGGAAGCACGTCATGTAGGCGCGGTTGCGGTCGCCGAGCCAATCGCGGATCCGCTGCACGACGCGCGGACGCTCGAGAATCTTCTCCGTGAGCGCGCGCGGCGAGGCGTCGTAGACGCACAGCATCGTGAGTCGGCGCTCGGCGTGACTCGCCGGCACGCCGACCAGCATCTGCAGGTAGTACTGCACGATGTCGGGATCGACCGGTTGGCTCGTCACGTACAGGAGTCGAGCCCCCGGACGGCGCAGCCGCATCAGGAAGAACAGCAGTCGCTCCTCGTAGAACGGCACACCGGCGACCTTCTGGAGCTCTTCCTGGTCGAAGCTCAACGACGGCACGATGACGTTGGCGTGTGGGTAGCGCGGGTCGAGGTGGCTCCGTGTCCAGACCTCGGACAGGTGGGTCTGGATCTGCTGGAACGCTTGGATCTCGTCGGCGGGATTCATCGGCACGCGACATCATGCGCGCGTTCGGCCCGAACCGGGACGCCGATTCCCGGATTGTTGCACCGCCGAGCGACTGGCCCACGGGGCTCCGAATCGCAATGATCGGAGGCCGCATGTCGATCCTTGCCGCTGCGCTCTCCGGGCTGCTGTTGTTCGCGTCGGATCATCCCGTGCAGGCTTGGTGGCTGCAGTTCGTCGCCTTCGTGCCGTTCTGGTGGGCTCTCGACGTGCGCATCCGGCGCGGAGCGCCGCGCTGGTCGGTCGGATTCTGGTCCGCGCTCGGCAATGGGGTGCCGCTGCTGTTCACGGCCGGCACCGCACCGCCGGTGCTCGCTGCGGCGGGGGTCATGGTCCTCCAGTGGGTGCTGATCGCGGTCGTCGCGGGTCGCGTCTTGCGTCGTCACGCGGTGCTCGGGCCGTTGGCCGCTGCCGGTGTCGTGACGTTGGCGGAGGTCTCGATCTGGTACGGCGTTCCGGTGTTCGGGACGGCGCAGTGCTGCGTCCGGCCGTTGAGCGCCGCGCCGATGTTGGTCGGCTTCGTCGCGTTCACCGGTGTCGGAGGCCTCGTGTTCGTCGTCGCCGGCGTGCAGGCTCTCGTCGTGTCGTCGCTGCGCGGCTCGAGTCGCGCGCACTCCCTCGGAGTCGCCGTCTTGATCGTCGCGGTCTGCGGCGTGCTCGACGCGATTCGTTGGGGACGCGACCTCGGTCCTGTGGCGCGCGTCGCCGCGGCCGGCTGGCACGGTCCCAGGAGCGAGACCAGCGCGGACGCGCTCTACGGCAACCTGTTCGGGGTCGCGGGCCAACAGGGTGCGACGTTGCTCGTGACGCCGGAGACCGCGGTGACGGTCGGGGCCCAGGGATTGGCTTGGCCGACGCGCCAGGACGCGAAGTCCAGCCTCGGGAGGATGTGCGCGCAGCACGGCGTCGCCGCGGCGATCGGATTCTGGTCGACCGGCACGCGCGACAACCGGCTGTGGTTGCTCGACGGGAAAGGTGAACTGGCGGGCGAGTACCGGAAGACGCACCTCGTCCCGTTCTTCGAGAACTATGCGGCCGGGGACGGCACGCGCGCGACGATGACGCGCGGTGAAGTGGCGATCGGGGCGATGATCTGCCAGGACGACAACTTCTCCGACATCGGCCGTGGCTACGGACGTGATCGCGCGACCCTCGTCGCCGTGCCGACCAACGACTGGCCCGACATCCGTGAGTACCATCTGGAGAATGGCGTGTTCCGCTCGATCGAGAACGGCTACGCCGTCGTGCGCGCGGCCTCGGGCGGAATCTCGGCGATCGTGTCCGCACGCGGAGAGATCGTGATGCGGCACGATCACGTCGAAGACGGAGATCGAGTCATCGTCGCCGACGTCCAGACCGGCGACGGCGTGCCGACGATCTACGCAAGGTTCGGGGATCTACCCATCATCGTCCTCGCGCTGGCCTGTCAGTTCGCCGCCCTGTGGTTCGGACGACGTCCGCAGGTCGCAACGTCGTCGGATCGAACATGACGCTCCCCGAACCACGTGGCCCGGTTCCCGGGTTGTTCCCGGCGCTCGTCGTCCTCGGCGTGGCGCTCGCGACGTGGTCGGGGCTCGGCGCGCCGGACGTGGGTGTGTGGGCTTTCGAAGTCCTGCCGCTCGCGACCGTCCTGGTCGTGTTCATCGTGCGTCGACGCCGGTTTCGGTTCACCGACCTCTCGTATGTCCTGCTCACCTGGTTCTTCGTGATCCAGTGTCTCGGGGGGCGATATACCTTCGCCGAAGTGCCTTTCCCCGAGGCGTGGATCGACGCACTCGGTCTGGAGCGCAATCCGTGCGATCGGATCGGACACTTCTTCCAGGGGTTCGTGCCCGCGGTGTTGCTGCGGGAATGGCTGATCCGGCGGCGTGGACTGCCGCGAGGCGGGACCGTGTTCTGGCTCGTGACCGGATGCTGTCTCGCGTTCAGCGCCGCCTACGAACTCCTCGAGATGGCGACCGTCTTGCTGTTCTATCCCGACGCGGGACCGGAGTGGCTCGGGATGCAGGGTGATCCGTGGGATGCCCAGTGGGACATGACGATGGCGCTGTCGGGAGCGGTGCTGGCGCAGCTCCTGCTCGGCCGGTGGCAGGACCGCCTCATGCGCCTCGACGGCCGCTGAGTCGGGGATCGCGCCGATTCTGACGTCTTCGTTCGACCATCCGAGCCGCTCTCCGGGTCGGCCACGTATGATCCGATGCGTCGGGGCGATGGGCGCCCCGCGATCACGGAAGCACATCGAGAGGTCAAACCATGAATCGCGCCACTGTGTCACTCGCGCTGCTCACGGCAGCGTTCGCGGGAGCTCAAGAACCGGTCGAGAAACCGTCCGAGCCCGTCGCGCAGAAGCCTTACGCGCTGATGGTCGGCGATCGCGCACCCGCGCTCGAGATCAGTCGCTGGGTCAAGGGTGATCCCGTCGACGGATTCGCCGACGGCAAGGTCTACGTCGTCGAGTTCTGGGCGACGTGGTGCGGTCCGTGCATCGCCGGCATGCCCCACTTGTCGGAGTTGCAGAAGGAATATGCCGACAAGCCGGTGCAGATCATCGGTGTCAACATCTGGGATGAGCCGAAGAACGTCGATCCGTTCATGCAGGCGCCGATCAAGATGCACGGCAAGTCCGGCGACGAGGTCATGCAGTACACGGTCGCGATCGAGGCGAAGCCGGCAGAAGGTGACCAGCGCAACGGCAAGCTGTCCGAGACCTGGATGAAGGCTGCTGGCCGCAACGGCATCCCGTCGGCGTTCGTCGTCGACGGTGCCGGCAAGATCGCGTGGATCGGACATCCGAGCGGCATCGACGGGCCGCTCGCGAAGATCGCCGCCGGCACGTGGGACCTGACGGCGCAGGCCAAGGCGTACGCGGAAGAAGTCGCGGCGAGCGCCAAGATCGATGGTTACTTCGAGATGTTCCGAACCGGCAAGTACGACCGGGCCTACGCGCTCGGTCACGAGCTCGTCGACGGACCGATGCGGAACAACGCGAGTCAGCTCAACTCGCTCGCGTGGGCGATCGTCGATCCCGACAACAAGCCGGCCAAGGTCGACCTGAAGCTCGCCGTCAAGGCCGCGATGCGCGCCAACGAGCTGACCGAGCAGAAGGACCCGGCGATCCTCGATACACTCGCGGTCGCGCTCTGGCAGGACGGCGAGCTCGACAAGGCGCTCGCGATCCAGACGAAGGCCGTCGCTCACGCGAAGGGCACGCAGTTCGAGACGGAGCTGAAGGCGCGCCTCGAGCAGTTGAAGCGCGAGGCCGCGAAGAAGGCCGCGGACGAGGCATCCGCCGAGAAGGACGGCGACGCGGTCGAGCCTCCGAAACCCGACAGCAAGTAGTCGCGATGCTCGGCCGGCCGCGGGCTGCGGCGTGTGCGCGCGAAGTTGCTTCCGCTAGACTCCACCCCATGCTGAAGCACCGCGTGCGCCCCGTATTCGTGCGCCCGCTGCCGGTCGAGCCGGGCGCGTTCTTCCGCGCGCTCGACTCCGCGCAGGAGGACGGTGGGCTGTGCCGTGTGTGCGTGTTCGAGGGAGGTGCGATCCTGCGGATCCGCGAGTCCGATCGGCACTTCTGGAGTCCTGCGCTCCATCTGCACGTGCAGTTCGGTGCCGACGGACCCGAGTTGCACGGCCGCTTCTCGCCGAGCTCACCGATCTGGACGGCGTTCCTCGCGAGTTACCTCGCGCTCGGTTGCATCGCGGTCGCCAGCGCGTGCTACGGATGTGCGCAGCTCACGGTCGACGCGACGCCGTGGGCGTTCGTCGGTGTTCCCGCCGCGTTCGTGACGGCGGGGTTCGTCTACGGCGCAGCGTTCATCGGTCAGGGCTTCGGCGCCGAGGACATGTACGAGCTCCGTTCGTTCGTCGACCATGTCGCGGAGTCGTTCGCGTTGGGGGTGCTGTGAGAGTCGACGTTCGATTCCCGAATGCGCCGACCGCACGTGCCTGGTTCTCGGTCAGCGCCATCGCGATGCTGCCGTGCCAGCTGGCGGTGTGGAGCTGGATCATCGGCGACGGAATGCACGAGTTGTTCCTCCTCTGCGAGGACGGTGCGCCCCGAGCGTTCGCGATGGTCATCGCCGCGTTGTTCGTGCTGTTCGCGACGTTTCCGGTGTGGGGATTCCTGGTTCCGTGTGCTTGGTTCGTGTGGTTCCGGGACTGGACCCGCGTGGATTCGATGCGGGGCTGACTGCATGCCGTCGCGTACGAGGCCCCTCTCGCTCGTCGAGGACGGTGTCGAGGTCATCCCTCGTGTCGTCTCCGGAGTCGCATGCGATTCTGCGGTAGTCGCCTTCCCGGGGTTCGGGCGTGACCGTGCGCATCGGCGGGGCGGGGTTCGCGACGTGTTCGCCGAGGGCGGTGCGGCCGCGACATCGGCGCGTGTTGCACCCCGAGTTCGCCGATCGAGCGTTGCCGAGTCCGTTGGCCTGGCGCGGCGTCGCGCGCGAGGATTGCCACGGCGTGGCCGCGAGCGGATGATGGTGGGTCGTCGGGACGGATGGCCCGCAAACGATCCCATGCACGAACCGATTCCCAGTGGCCGAGGGGGGAGCATCGCGAGGGTTGCGATGCCGACTGCAGTCGGCTTGCTCGTGTTCAACGTCGTCCGGAGCTTCGGAGCGCCCGGAGGACTGGACGTTGTGGCACTGTTGGCAGGAGTCGTGGCCGCGCTCGCGGCTCGGCGAATCGCTCGTCGCTGCTCGCCGCTGTCCGGTTGCATCCGTCGTGTCCGGCCTTCGTGGAACGGTCATCTCACCTTGGGGCTGTGCGTGGTCTTCTTCGGGAGTCTGGCGGCCGCCCCGCTGGCCGCGACGGATTGGGGTCCGGTGGTGCTCTGTTCGGTTCCCGCGGGGGCGCTGTTGGTCCTGTTCGGAGTGGCGATCACGATCCTCGACCGGCGACGCCGTGAGGGTCGGATCCGCCGGCCGAGGACGAACTCGTTCGCGTGGGCGTCGACGGCGCGTTTCGCAGCGGCGGGTACGCTCTTCCTGACTTCGCTGTGGATCGGCGGGTGGGTGGTCAGCGCGTGGACGTTGGCGTTGGTCGACGTGCTGGTCGGCATCGGGTTCTGTCCGGTAGGCAGTGTCGGATTGCCGTGAACCAGATCGAGGAGCGACTCGAGCGGGCACGTGCTGAACGCCGAGCGCGCCACGCGAGCGTGCCGATCGAGTTCTGGATCACTGCCCTGACGGCGGTGGTCGCGTTGCCAGCGTTGATCTTTCTCACCGGTGTGGAGATGCACACCGTGAACGTCGTCTCGACCGTGGGCGGCTTGGTGATCGCGTTGACCGCGGCTTGGATCTACGGACGCACGCGCCGATCGTTCTGAGTTGCGTCCGGTCGGCGTCACTCGGGCTCGCAACGACAGGAGGCGCCCTCCATCGCCGCGTCGCCGTCGTTCGGCCGCTCGCCCTGCGGGCGAGCGGCCGAA
>JAGQQZ010000677.1 GCA_020425915.1 Planctomycetota bacterium
ATTCACCCCGGATCCACAAGCTCTCGCGGAAGTGCGCCTCCTGGCGAAACCCCACCCGCCGGAGCAGCGCGATCGATGCCGCGTTGCGCGGATCGACCGATGCGAACACACGGTGTTTCCCACACGTCTCGAACAGGAAGCCGAGCAGCCCGTTCACCGCCTCGGCCGCGTATCCACGCTGCTGAGCCGCAGGCATGACCGTGACTCCGATCTCGACCTGCCGCGTATCAGGGTCCGGAAACCGGACGCCCACGTCCCCGACGAGGTCGCTCCCGTCTCGCTCGCGCATCGCGAGCTGGAACCACGTCCCGGGCGTGTCGAATGCGAGCACGCGCTGCTCGCCGACGAACGCGACCACTTCTTCGAGATTCGCCGGGACCCAACCGTGATACCGATTCACGTCCGGGTCCGAGCGGTAGGCGAACAGCGTCGCCGCGTCCTCGCTCGCGAATCGCGACAGCACGAGACGGTCGGTTCGGATCGTCGGACTCGACGGATCGGTCACGGTCGCCAGAAGTACGGCACGGCCATCAGCAACGCGCCGATCGCGACGAGCGCGAACACGTTGCTCACGAAGTAGGGGTAGACCATGAGAGCCACCCCGCACGCGAACGGGACGGGGGCGCGCTGCTTCTTGCCGTAGAGGAAGAAGCCGAGCCCGACCGAACTGAACAGCACGGTCCAGAGGATGCTAGACGTGTCCAAGGGGATCTCCCGCGCGCGGAACCCGCACGACGAAGTCCACGAGTCTAGCGACTGACACCGACTCGAGCGAACGCGGCAACGGCCGGTGTTGGCTCAAGCAAACGCCGTGGCCGCGACGACGCTGACGACGGCGAAGTAGACGCCGAACGCGGCGCTCAGCATCCCCCACCACTTCGGGATCGAGAACTCGCGCGGGTCGTCTGGGATCTGCGGGCGGACGCAGAGGAAGTAGGTCCACCACGCGAAGTTGTAGCCGACGTAGGAGAGCGGCACCCAGCGCCACGGCTGACCCTGCCAGTCGACGATCCAGAAGATCGAGACGATCAGCCAGACGAACTCGATCGTCGAGACGACCATCATCGCGGGTCTCGGTCGCGAATCCGCGCACATCAACAGGCCGTCGTAGACCTGCAGCGCGCCGATGATCGCGGAGAGGACGAAGAACGTGGTCACGCCGAACGCGAGCGGCAACGTCCATCGCGATGCGAGCCGGGATGGCGCGCGAACTTCACCGCCGCAACGGCACCTTCGGCGACCAACTGCTCGCCTCGGTGAACTCCCGCGCGGACAGGCACCAGATCACGAGCTTCTTGCCGTCGTAGGCGTTCGACCGGAACGCGCTGACGCGGGACTGGGTCGCGCCCGAACCGCGGACGCCGACCGTTTGGATCGGCAGGCCGAACTGCGCGGCGAGGTGGTCGGCGAGGCCGGCGCCCTTCGCGTGCATGTCGCCGCCGTCGCGGAAGATCAAGCAGTGGCTGTCGCCGACGAGGAGGATCGGGCTGCTCGGATCGTCGGCCGGCGTCGCGCCGTCGCGCGTGACGATCGACATCGGCAGGGTCTCCTTCTCGCCGTCCTTGTCGCCGAGCATGAC
>JAGQQZ010000678.1 GCA_020425915.1 Planctomycetota bacterium
CGAAGGGCTCGAGCCCGCGTTGGTGCAACAAGTCGCCGAGCAGGATCAGCGGACCGCTCCCGATCATGCTCACGGTTCCGCCGAGGATCGCAGCGAAGCCCATCGGCATCAGGAGGCGGGACGCGGGGAATCCCGCGTAGCGGGCGATCCGAGTGACCGCAGGGAGGAACAGCGCGGCAGCGCCGATGTTCTGCATGAACGCGGACAGCGTGCCGACGACGGCCATCAACGCGACCAGGAGGCGGCGGTCACTGTCGCCGGCCCACTCGACGACGGGACGGGTGAGTCCTCGAGTCAAACCGGAGCGGTCGACGCCGCAGCCGAGGATCATGACCGCAGCCATCGAAACGACGGCGCCGCTCGACAGTCCGCTGAACGCCTCGCGGGTCGTGATCAGACCTAGCCAAGGCAGGACCAAGAGGATCCCGAGCGCGACGATGTCGACGCGCGCCGCCTCGGACGCGAGCAGGGCGATCGCGACGACGAGGACCGCCAGGACGAGTCCGATCTCGAGTGTCACGATCCGGGTGGACGTGCGGCGCAGCCACCACCCGCGGCGGCGGGGGGCTTCGCCGCGCAGCCGCCGGCTTGCGTGGCGGGCGAGGTCGAGTCGCCTACGACGCGATTCCACGGCAGCTTGGTGAGCATCAAGGCCATTCCGCAGCGATCGGTCACGCCAGCGAACACCTGGCCGGCCCCGACGAACGCGGCGATGCCGAAGAAGAACGGGTGCACGACGAAGCCGAGTAGTACGGAGAGCACGACGAGGATGCCTGCGACGATCCGCACTTGACGCTCGAGCGATATCACGGCCTTGGCGCGGACGGTGTCACCGCCGGCTTCCGCCCAAGCCAGGATGCCGCCCTCGATCACCGACAGGCCGGACACACCGGCGGCGGCGAGTTGTTGGCGCGCCATCTCGGCCCGCTTGCCCGAGCGGCAGAGGATGAGCCTCGGAGCCGGTACGGCTCGGACCGCATCACGCGAGTTCCCGATGTCCTCGAGTGGGATGTGGCGTGCGCCGGCGACGTGTTGCTCCTTGAGTTCGAACGCTGTCCGGACGTCGATGATGCTGCCGGCGCCACCATGTCGCGCACGGTCGATGGCCGTGGCCACCGGAACGGACGGCGGGATGGCCGTCCCGTCGCGATTCAGCTTCAGCAGGTCGTCCATGTTCGCCGGACGCGGCGGCGGATTGGCCGACAGCGCACGGACGAACTCGTCGCGATCCTGGATCTTCAGCCACGGGTTCGACTTGCGCTGTTCCCCGATCGTGCTCTCGATCTTGCCGGCGTAGTCGTGGCCCGGATAGAGCACGACGTCGTCGTCGAGCGGACCCACGATCCGTTGCAGCGTGTCGAACAGTTGCCCTGCATCACCGCCGAGGAAATCGGTCCTCGCGACTGCGCCGATCAGCAGGGTGTCACCGGAAAACAGCACACCGTCGGCGTGCAGTACGATGTGATCCGGCGTGTGGCCGGGCGCGTGGTGCACCGTGATCGCGACGTCGCCGAGGTGGAGCGTGCTGCCGTCTTCCGGGTGCCGCGTCACGCCGCTGTGCTTCGCGGCAGCGTGGGCGATTCGGGTCGACGAGAACCGCGCGGCGAGCAGACCGGCGCCCGACGGATGGTCCGCGTGCGTGTGCGAGTCGACGACGTACGGCAGTGACCACCCGCCACGCTCGACCGTCGCGGCGATCTCGTCGACCAGGTCGAGGTGGGCGTCGATCGCCATCGCTTGGCGACTCTCGGGGTCCGCGACCAAATATCCGCGGCAGCCCTGCGGGTGGACGAACGGCGTCACCTCGAGCGTGCCGACCCGATTCGTGGCTTCGGTCGTTGTCATGAGTGCGACCTCTCGATCCTGTCTGTCAGAACGCGTTGAGCGGCAGCTTCAGGTATGCCATGCCGTTGGCCTCCGGCTCGGGAAGCTCGCCGGCACGGATGTTCACCTGAAGGGACTGGAACAGCAACGTCGGGAGTTCCTTCCCGTCCTCGAGCTTCTTGCGCAGCGCGACGAACTCCTCGCGCGTGACGCGGTCATTGACGTGCACGTTGTGCTTGCGTTGCTCGCCGATCGTGCTCTCGAAGGCCAGTTCGCGACCGCCTGGTTGGTAGTCGTGGCAGGTGAACACTCGGGTCTCCTCGGGCAGTTCGAACAGGCGTCGGATCGAATCGTATTCCTCGGCCGCGGAACCGCCCGGGAAGTCGCAACGCGCGGCACCCGAATCTGGTTGGAACAGCAGGTCGCCGACGAACAGCGCGTCCTCGATCTTGTAGGTCATGCTCGCCGGCGTGTGACCGGGCGTCGGGATCGCCTCGATCTGGAACGGGCCGACGTCCAGCGACTCACCGGCATCGAGCAGGATGTCGAACTGGCTGCCGTCGACCGGGAAGTCGTCGGGCAGTCCGAACACGCTCCGGAACGTCTCGAGGACGGTTCCGACCTTGCTGCCGATGACCGTCTTGGCGCCGTAGCGCTGCTTGAAGAACGGCATCCCTGTCAGGTGGTCGGCGTGCACGTGCGTGTCGAGGACGTGCGTGAGCTTCAGGTCGTGCTCGTCGATGAACTTCGCGATCTTCTCGGCGGAATCGTGGGTCACGCGGACCGCCTTCGGGTCGTAGTCGGCGACCGGGTCGATGACGACGGCGATCTTGGAGCCCTCGTCCCAGACGACGTAAGAGAGGGTCCAGGTGTTGGGGTCGAAGAAGTGCTGGATCTTCATGTCCGTGTCCTTGGGGTTCGGATGTGGCCGGTAGAGACATGTGAGCCGCAGAAGTTCCGCGCATTCTTGCGGCCACCGGCGGCGGAGGTCGGGGCCTCGCGTGATCGCCCCGACGACGTCGCTCACATTCGACCGCGCAGCATGCCGTTCCAGTACATCTCCGGCAGGCCGTACGCCTTGAGCGCGTACATCGAGTACCGCTCCTTGCGCTGGTCGAACGGGAAGGTCTCCATCACCTTCCCCCCGTAGCCGAACTCGGCGAGGATCAGCTTCCCGTAGCCGGTGACGAGCGGGCAGGAGGCGTAGCCATCGTACTGGGCGAGGAGTTCACGACCTTCGCGGTGGGCGAGCAGGTTCTCGACGAGCACCGGGGCCTGTTTGCGGATCGCCGCACCCGTCCGCGAGGCCGGGAGCGAGCTGCAGTCGCCGAGCGAGAACACGTTGGGGTAGCGCTTGTGTTGCAACGTGAAGTCGTCGACCTCGACCCAGCCACCCTCGCCGGCGAGCGGGCTCTGCTTGATGACGTCCGGCGCGCTCTGCGGCGGCACGACGTGGATCATCTCGTAGTCGAGGACGAGTTCGTCGCCGCCGGTGACGTCCGCGAACACGGCCTGCTTCGCATCCGGACGGATCTCCACGAGGTTACGATTGAAGTGGGTCTCGATCCCCTTGCGTTCGACGATCTTCTTGAGCGGTTCGGCGTAGTGTTGCACGCCGAAGATGCCGGGACTCGCGGCCGCGTACACGACCTTGCATCGATCCCGCACGCCGCGGCGACGTAGGTGGTCGTCGGCGAGGTACATGATCTTCTGCGGCGCACCCGCGCACTTGATCGGCGTGTTCGGGAACGTGAACAACGCGGTGCCCGACTGCATCGCCTGCAGGAACTGCCAGGTCGACTCGACCGTGTCGTAGCGATAGTTGCTGCAGATCCCGTTGGTGCCGAGGTGGCCGTCGAGACCCTTGATCTTGACCCAGTCGAGTTGGATGCCGACGCACACGACGAGTTGGTCGTAGGTGATTCGTTCGCCGCTCGTCGTCGTGACTGCGCGTCCGTCCGGGTCGAAGGACGCCACGCCGTCGCGGATCCAGGTCGCACCGGACGGGATGTAGTCTGCCTCGTTGCGTTCGGAGATCTCACGCGAGAACACGCCACCGCCCACCAGCGTCCAGATGGGTTGGTAGTAGTGCTTGTCGGAAGGCTCGAGGATCGCGACGTCGAGGTTGCTGTCGTGATCGCACAGGCGAGCCGCGACGGAAAGGCCGGCGCTGCCGCCGCCCACGATCAGAACCGAATGGTGATTGGTCATCGGAATCTCCAGCCTTACCTACTTCGGACACGGCGACGGTTCGCCGCCGCCACTTCGAGTGTGGACCGTTCGCCCGAACCGCTTGCCGAACTCGACGAGGGCGCCGAGACTGCGCTTGACGCACGGGTCGCTCAGTGCGCGCAGGGCGCCGAACGCCCCGACCGGCCGAGCTCCCGCCACGTCC